>JBEDMU010000032.1:0-25324 GCA_041170945.1 Pseudomonadota bacterium | reverse complement strand
GGTGCCAGGTGTGCTTCGCTCAATGTCCTGAACCGTTCCGTTGGTTGGTGTGCGAATTTGGGTTTGGGAAATTTGATGCGACAACTGATGGATGTTGGCAGACGAAGATTTGATTTGAAGTTTCAACTCCGCAAGGTGGTGGTGCCAACTGCTCTGCAGATTGCTACGCCAGGCAGCTTTTTCTTGCTTCAAAACCTCAGTACGGTCTTTGCTAGCGTGTAGCTCAGCAACGGTCTCTAATGTTTCTGCTTCGCTTCTAACGATTAATTCTTTGCTTTTGATCCAACCCTGGGTAGACAAAAAACCTTGTTGGTACAGCTGACTTTGTTGTTCGTGCTGTGCCATTAAGAGCAGATGTGCCTGTTCAAGGCTTTTCATGCGCTGTTGAATCCCCCCAGTCAATCTGGATTGGAGTTCAATTTCGGCTTGAAGCTGAGTCTCTTTGTCGTTGATGGACTTCATCTCAATGGCAAGACGCTGTTGCATGCGTTGTTTCTCTGCAGCTGAAGCTTCTTGCAAATACGATGTCCAGGGCAATGGATTGCCATTTATCAAAGATTGCACATGCCATTGCTCAGATTGCGCCTGAAGCAACTCTTGCTGAGCGATAAAAAGTTGCTCTGCAAGAACAGTGTCGTCTAGCTCAAACAGCAGCTCGCCCGCCATGACTTGGTCGCCGTTATGAACATGTTGGCGATGAATTTGGGCGCTCAGCGGGCTGTTGATCTCTGCTGTGCCGGGTGAGTTTTTGACCAACCCTTGCGTGACCACCGTTCGATTCATCAGTGGTAATGTGCTTGCCCATGTCATCACCACCATGGCCAAACAAACGCCACTCCATTTCATCAGCTGAGTTAATTTCATGTCTGCTTGCCCTGTTTGAGCGCCCAATTCCAACGCTGCCAACTTTGCACAACCGAGGTGGTCACAGGCCAGGAAGCTTGAACGCGAGCCATGAGCAAATTGATGGCAATCAGACTGCCCATCGACAGATGACCGTTGAGGGTTTCGTGAGCACCCCATCCCAATGTGACCCATTGCATCATGCGAGAAACGGTAGACCAAACCAAAGAAATTTGATGTGGTTTGAGCCGTTTGAGGGTGTGAGGGCTTAGCGTAAAGGCAGTGGTCAGTCCCCAAACAGCACTGGCCAACAGCGCGACAGGCCAGTGCAGAACAAACATCAAAAGCAGCAGCACCAAGCTTCCTCCCATGTCAAGGGCGTGCAGGGTGTGCAACCCCCAAGGTCCTAAAGAAACCCATGCACGAACATGATCTTGTTCCCAGGCGGAATGACCAGGTGTGGTCCATTGAATACGCTGTTGCAAGGGACTCGCTTGCGAGTAAAAAAGTTGCTGTCGATGCCACTGGATCCACGACTCCATAGCCCAGGCCACCGCCATGAATGTCAGCATGACCACAAGTGTGGCCATACCACCGTGTGCAACGGCTTGATCGATGATGATTTGATAAGCCAGTGGTTGAAAGATGGCCAACGCTTGGACGGGTAAGGTCCACAGCACCAATTTCATCAATGCGATTTGCACAATCCACTCCGCAGATAGTTACGCCCCATGCAAACAAAGCCCAAGCGTGCCAGCAGGCGATGGCTTTTTTCAGGTGCAATGCCAGATGTAATTCCCACCATGATTTCTTGTGAATGTTTTTGCTGGGCCCATGCCATATAAGCCAACAGCAGCCTCATGGCAGCACTCGATCCTCGAGAATCGGGGCGTACATACCAATGAACCACTTGCGCCTGATGCCCAGAGCGCCAGTAATAAGCCTGCAGAGTTCCCAGCAAGATTCCGACCACAGAACCCTGGTGGGTAAGGGCAACCCACAAACGGTGCGTGTCGGGTCGATCTCGCCAAAGAGCTTGCAGGTGGTGCCATACACGCTGGGCATCAAAAGCTTGGCGTGTCTCGGCTCCCATTTCGTCTAACTCTTGCTCGATCAAATGCCATATGGACGATGCGTCCTCCGGGGTGCTCAGGCGAATCATCATGGGGTGGAACTCCATTGCCGTGTATGAGCTAAACTGCTCAGTGCAGTCGAGTTGTAAAGCGTTGGAAAGGGCGATGTCACTTGCCGGGAAGGCCAGTGGTATCCGCTCCAGAGCTGACCATTCAGTTGAGCCCAAGCGGGCTGAGTGCCTATGGGAGTTTTCCAGGCTTCACTCAAAGCGGGGACCCATTCAGGAATATTTTCGACATGAACCACTGTCGCACCGGCCACCTCACGTTGAATGGCAAGGGCTGATTCACTGCGCAAGACTTGATCTTGAGCGTTGACCCACTCCAGAAGCAGAGCGGCCTCTTTTTGATCGGCAGTCACCCCATCTGCCTGCCAATCAGAGAATCGCCAGCACAAGCTTTGCCAGCATGTTCGCGGTGAATTCAGAAACTCTTGCAACGAACGAAAGTAGGGTGGTTGTTGATTCATCACGTAGGCTTCGTCCCGCGCCGTGATTTGCAGGCTCAACGCTTGCGAGCCTTCTGTCCACGTGCCAGAAGATCCCCACAGAGCGTCTGCATCTGCATGAGGTTGCAAGCCAATGTCCATGACTTGAAACCAAGTGTTCCAACCCACTGCTGGCATGGTGTCATCTTCGGCGTTTTTCCAAAACCAACGCAATTGCCCCGAGTCGTATTGCAAGCAAGGCTGTGCGTTTAACAGCCAAGATCCAGCAGTTGACAGCTGACCTTGGTTCACCCATACATGCACCAGAGCGTTTGGAGTAGGCCATTCCGCTGACGACTTTAACCAGCCTTGTGGGGACAGGCCCCACTGCGTTTGGCTGTAGCAACTTGAGCTCCCATCACGTTGTCGCTTGATCAACAAAGGCGTTAGGTTTTGTACCTGTGAAATATCCCATGAGTGCTCGGTGCCTATGGGCCAAAGGTCCATATTTCCACTGGGTGGGGGCAACCACGGCTCGGTCACTGCAGCAGATGCTTGTTCGTGCTCGTGCGTATGGGGCAACTCCGAAGATGTCAGGCAACCGGTCAACAAACATGATGCACAGACATGAAACACGAGGAGATAGGCGTTCATGGTGGGTCCTTGGGTTATGCCATCGCCCAAACCTGGCTGTAGTCGATGCTGGGTTGCAAGATTTCGCCCAAAACACTGGCTGATGCCCAGTCTGGTGTCTGAACGGCAGGAGGGAGTTCACTGTTGAAATGGCTGGAATACACAGGGAGCGCAACATCCCACAAGTTGATTGGCTGACCCCATTCATCCAATGCCACCGTGGCGCCAAATACGTGTGCATCACCAGCCACGCTCATGTGCTGATCGCTAGCAAGTGAGATGGATTGCCATTTCAGTTCGTTCAGAGGGTGCCATTCACCTGCGTCGGTGATGGCGTTGCTGTTGGCGTCATGCCAAACGCCAAGCTGGTTCCACATGGGGTCGCCAGAGGTTAGCCAGCCATCTGAATCACTGTCCCATGTGTTCAACCCCTCCAAGTCGGTTCTGGCCTCATCACTCAACGACTTGAAGTTGAGTTCGGATCCGTTGTCAATTTGCTGGTTATGGTTCAAATCAACAGCCAGCCATGCATCGCGCTGGTCTATCCATGCCAATACGTCACGCGAACCAACTGCGTTGAAGTCGAATGTGACCCACTCTGAGGGGCTGTCGTTGATGTGCAGCTCGCCATCTTGGTTCCAGTCGATGGCCACAGGTTTGCCAGATTTCAAGGCTTGACTGCCTTGATGAATGGTTTGAAACGAACTGTATGAAGTCCCTCCTGAATCGTCGCTTATCTCGAGGGTGGCTTGAACCGGTCCCGTGTATGGGTCGCCGTATCGAAACCGGTACCCTAAATCCCATTGACCAGCCACCACGCCGCTGGCCAATTGGGAGCCTTGCCAAACCGACCATTCGACATCCGAGAGGGTCAGGTTGCCGTGCACAGCCTGTTGATCAATACTGGTCTGCAACGCCTCGGGTGGACTGTCGATGTCAAATGCAAAAATGCGGGTTTCAAACCATCCGTTCAGTTGAGAGGTTTGTGACGGCCAGCCAGGCAGGCCAGTTAACCATGGCGCATCGTTTTGGGCAGTCACATTCAATGCAATATGTCCGCCAGACCATCCACCCTGTCCATCGGTGACGCGAAAGTCAAACCCACCTGGTCCAGACTGATTGGCTTCCAGGGTGATCATCACACCAGTGTCGATTCGTTCAATGTGTTCAATTCCCTGCAATTGGGTGAAGTCTCCAAAGGCCATGGCTGAGCCTTCCGCATCGCTGGCGTTCACTTGGTTCAAAAAATCAGGGAGCCATAAACGACGGCGTGTTTGAGGGTTTTGGTTGACGCTCCAAATGCCATCTTCAGGCACGGTGTATTGAGTCAGAGCGTTTACGGTGGGGGCGTGATTTGGTGCGTGATTCCAGATGCTGACGCCAGGAATACTCGACTCAGCCTGTGTGACGGTAAGCAAGGGGGCTTGCCCCTCAAGTTGCCAAGTGAATTGGCCTAATACCGTGTTGCCTTGGGCATCGTGTTCAGCCGCCAAATGAATGCCTTCCACTTCGGCAGCTAACTGCAAAGGGGCAATCGGTAATGCCTCATCATCTTCAAAAATCAGCCAAGAGTGTTCGAGTTCTATGCCATTGATTGGCAAGGCCGATAGGGCCCATGCTTCTCCCGGGCTGTGGCGTGCATCGGCGTGCAGGTCGATCCAGAGGTGAAGTTGTTCAAATACAGGGTCGGCTTGAGTCAGCCAGCCATCTTGGTTGGCATCCCAATATGCCAATGAACGCAACGGCTGATTGACCAGCCACTCGTCACTGCCAATGAGCCAACCGTCGCCGTTCAGATCGATGGTCAAGAAGGCATCGTTGGGTTCTACCCACTCAGTTCGTTCTAAAAATCCATCGTGGTCTATGTCGGCTCTGGCTACGCCACGCTCAGTGTCACTCAATACGGCTTCGGGGGTCAGTGCAGCGTTCACATCCAACGGCTTTCTCAAGATGCCGTCAGAGCCCAGGTCTATGCTCAGCAGGGTGTACAGCTGTTGGCGTTGGTCAACTGCCAACACCTGTGGTTGCGGAAGAATTCCATGCTGATGGAGCCATTGTCCCCAAGTCATGAACGCAGAAGGGACCTCGTGTTCCAGCTTGATCCTGATGGTTTCGGCTTCGGTAAGGGTCACCCATACGCCGGCACTCAGAGCGGCATGAGTCCACGCCAACTCGGCATCGTTGGCATGGACTGCCAACCCCATCGGCTGACCTGTGACCTGGTGTGTCAGTGCGATCGATAGCCAATAGTTGTCGACTCCGTGTCGATCAAAACTGGGAAATCCCTCGAGCACCACTTCGGGCATGCGTTGAGGCACCATTTGAAGACCCAACTCCGAGGCCTGCGCTTGGAGTTGCTGTGTCCATTTCTGCAACAAGGGTTCGAGCAGGCTTCTTCCCAGCTCACCATCGGTACCAGGTTGGGCAGCTGAGCCGATCACCCACCCACCTTGTTCATTTACCACCATGTGGGCCCATGGGGGCGGGGCAGCAGACTCTGGTGGTTGCTCTAGCCAATGGCTTAACATCATTTGCGCCAAATTCATGACGATCAAACTGGTGGGGTCTAAGCTGAAGTCATTGGCGAACCAGCCAACGGCAGCTCCAGATTGCTGAATGGCCACAAACGATTGACCCAGCAACAAAGGATTGCCTGTTTGCAAAGCCAAGCCCAACTGGCTCCAGGCGGCCACCGTTTGCAGGGCGGCTACCCCTGTGTTGCTTTCAATAAAGCCACCTTGTTGCTGGGGGTGTAATTGCCGCAGCACGGTATCAGTTGACAACGCTGCATGCGCCAACATGCCGATGCGCTGCAAAGTGCCCGCATCGTCCCAGTTTTGCATGACCTGCATCACATCAAGGGCTCCAATGAACAAGTCATTTGGCTGTGTCCAAAGGCTGGGTTGCTGTGCCCAAATTTGGACCTGGTGACTCAGCTGAACCAGGTTCGACAGGGCACCCCATTCATCACCTTGGCGCAAGCTGTTGATCAAGTCCATTGCATTCAGCCAAGCCTGGGACCTTGCTGCTTCGATTTCTTCAGATGAATAAGACGTCACCACACGCTCATCGATGACCCAAGATCCGTTTTCTAGTTGCCAGGTGTGTTGTTCCGCATGTCCGTTGACTTCTTTGAGGGTCAAGACCCAGCGGTTGCCTTGCAAGCTGGCGGTGGTGATGCCGTTGAGCCCCTCTTCACGCAGGGTGGGCCAGCCTTCTTCGCTGGTGGTTTGGGTGATTCGTTGAACAAGTTCACCATTGGCCAAACGTTGTTCAAATACCTGTTCTTGATTGTGATGGGTGGTGATGCTTAGCCAAGAACCATCGTCAAAGCCCCTCCAAACATCTTGGGACGCTTCAGCAGTGATCCACCAAATGTCACCTTCAAATTCAATCGAGAGGGCTTCATGGCTGTGAGATTGCAAAAAGACGACCAGCGAGTCGTGCATGGAATCGAGCGTGGATATGGCAGGAAGCCAGTCGCCATTGCTGGCCACATCGACGGACTGCACAGACTGAACAGTGTCATTGGCAATCCACTGAGCTTCCTCTTCAGCAGAAATGCCCGATCGCCCCAGCCATTGCCAAACTTTCGAGCGCATGCGAAGGGCTTCGTTTTCGACGATGTCAGCAATGCTATGGGCCGCCACCATGCTGGCCCCAGTCAGCAACCCTGTGACTGGGTGCAGCAAGGTCATGCCTTGAGTCAGTTTCCAGCTCCATGCGTTTTCGGTAACGCCTGTGTGCAAACCCAATCGACCGACCACAGAGTAAATGCGAGTCAGAAAGTCGCTGGTGACCATAGGCGTGTGCAATGCCAATTCATGGGCCCCCATCTCTTTCAAGATGCCATCAAACAATTGCGAAAACTGTTGAGCCACGCCATGAGCACCCATGCCATCAAAGCTCGAGCCTGGAATTCCCAGCAGGGTTGAAGCCAGCTCTGCTTCAAATCCACCTTGGCTATGCCCAGTGGTCTGAAACCGGTCACTCACCAAGGCCAGAGTCGAATGAGTTTGTTGCGCAATTTGCTGCATCGATCGAACCGCAAATTTGATGGTGTCGGCAAACTCATCGCTCCAAGAAAACATTCCATATCGAATGTTTTGGGCCCAGTCGCTGAGATTGCTTTGTGTGCCTCTAAAGGCCAAGGTGTAATAGCCATCACGCTCATACAGTTGAGCCCCAAAGGTTGAGCTCAGTGTCAGACCTGCGGTATCGACCCATACAGGCGACCAACCGTCAATCGTGGCTGTGTCAGAACGGTTAGAGCTGTTGTAAACCGCTTGGGCCAAACGGGCTTGGGTAAGAAGTGACGTGCTCATGAGGTGACATCAAATGTGATGTCACGCATCATTGCAGTCAATGACAAGGACTCAAGCTGTCATTGGCTTGATCAAACGCCGTCTGTGTGATGAAGTGGACAACCTGTCCGGTTTGTTTGAATCAACTCACGCGAGCAAGCCAATCGCTGGCCACTTGGTTCATTTGATCTTGGGTCAGTCGCGTGCCATGTTGGGTCACAATTTTGGCGGCTGCGTGATTCGCCAAAATGGCCGCATGTTCGGCTCGATAGCCCTTTTGCATGGCGTAAATAAAGGCGCCGGCAAACATGTCGCCTGCACCATTGGTGTCAACCGCTTGTACCGATGGCGAAGGAATTTCGTGTACACCATGGTTGTGGCTGGCGACCATGCTACCCAATGGGCCACGTGTGATACAGGCTTGACGTGCCACCTCGAGCAGGGCCTTGGCAGCTTTGTGCACTTGCGTTTCACCTGTCAGAGCCATGGCTTCATCTTCGTTGCAAAAGAGGGTGTCAACTCCATCTCCAATCATGGCGCGAATACCATCACCACAATAGCGAATCATGTTGACGTCACTCAGCGTGAGTGCAATCGGAATACCGTTTTCTTGCGCAATTTCTCTTCCCCTTAACGATGCTTGTAAACAGGGATCTGAGCCGCTTAAGTAACCTTCCATGTAAAACAGTTTTGAGCGACGAAGGGCATCGGTGTCAACCGCATGAGCACCCAATTGTGCGCTGGCCCCTAAATGGGTCGCCATGCTGCGTTGTGCGTCTGGGGTGATGAGCACTAGGCAAGTGCCGGTGTGTCCATTGTGTTGTGCATGAACGTGCAAATTGCTTTGCACCCCTCGAGAAAGCAAGTCTTCGGCATAAAAACGACCGTGTTCGTCATTGGCAATTTGACAGGAAAAAAATGCTTTTCCGCCCAACTGACACAAGGCCACCAAAGTATTGGCGGCGGATCCACCTGCAGCCAACTTGGGTTGCAGATGAGACAGCGCTTCGAGCATGCGGCTGCGGGCGTTGGCATCGACCAGTTCCATTCGGCCTTTTTCGGTGCCCAGGCGTTGCAGGTCGTGTTCGCTGACACTGAATTCCAAATCAACTAGAGCATTGCCAAGGGCATAAATATCAAAAGTAGCAGATGTGTTCATTTCAAAGCAGAAGGGTGAAGGCTGTTGAGCATGTCAACCACACCTTGTTGCCAATCAGGCAAACAAAGTCCAAAGGTGTTGACAAACAACTCGGTGTTGAGACGAGAGTTAAGCGGGCGAGGAGCGGCTGTGGGGTATTCGCTGCTGGCAATGGCTTGAACGGTGTCGGCGGTGACCTTCAAAGGCCAACCCTGCGCACTAGCCCATTGCAAGATCCGTTGCGCGTATCCATGCCACGAGGTTGATCCCGATGCACACACGTGGTAGATACCGCTCCAAGGGTGGGAAAATACCGCAGCGTTTTCGGCGTGAGCTGGTACTTCATACGACACATCGTCCATTTGTCGAATGACGTGAGCCGTTAGATCGGCCAATAGTGCTGCACTGGTGGGCGCTCCCACTTGATCGGCTACCACACGCAACTGTTCGCGTTCCATGGCCAAGCGCAACATGGTTTTGGCAAAGTTGTTGCCATGCAGACCATATACCCAACTGGTTCGCATGACCACATATTTGCCACCAGCCTGAACCACAGCCTCTTCACCTTGTTGCTTGGATAAGCCGTACGCATTAACAGGGTGAGGGGGATCGCTTTCTTTCCAGGCCTGTTGACCTTGTCCATTGAACACATAGTCTGTGCTGTAGTGCACCAAGCCTGCACCCAAACGAACGCAGCACTGCGCCAAAGCGGCAACGCTTTGGTGATTGACCCGATCGGCCATGAGCTGTCCGGAAGCGCTTTGTGCCTCGTCGACCGCGGTGTAAGCAGCGGCATTGATCACCCAGTTGGGCTGCAGCCGTTCAACGGTTTGAACCAAACCTACTGGATCAGATAAATCGGCAAACCAACCTTGGTCATGGTCGTCAGAGCGACGAGTCAATGCAATGACCTCACCCAACGGAGCCAAGCTGCGCACGAGTTCGCGCCCCACTTGGCCGTGTGCCCCCAAAACCAGCAAGCGAGGAAATGGATGTGGCATGTTCATGGCCGATTCTCGCCATACTGCTGTTGCATCCATTGCCGATATGCGCCGCTTTGCACGCGTTGCACCCAATCGGCGTTTTCTAGGTACCAAGCGACTGTTTTGCGAATGCCAGTTTCAAAAGTTTCGGCAGGTTTCCAACCCAATTCTTGATGCAGCTTGGTGGCGTCAATGGCGTAGCGACGATCATGTCCAGGACGGTCGGTCACATGGGTGATTTGCTTGGCATAAGATTGCCCATCAGGACGCGGTTGCATGTCGTCGAGCAATTGGCATACCGTTCGAACGATTTCAATATTGGGTTTTTCGTTCCATCCACCCACGTTGTAGGTTTCCCCCAATCGGCCGGCTTCCAGCACGCGTCGAATCGCACTGCAATGGTCTTTGACGTACAACCAATCGCGCACCTGCATGCCGTCACCATATACAGGCAATGGCTTGCCCGCCAAGGCATTGACGATCATGAGAGGGATGAGTTTTTCGGGAAAGTGATAAGGGCCGTAGTTGTTGCTGCAGTTGGTGGTCAGCACCGGAAGGCCATAGGTATGGTGGTATGCGCGAACCAAATGATCGGACGCGGCTTTGCTAGCGCTGTAGGGGCTATTGGGCTCGTATCGGTTGGTTTCGGCAAACGCGGGATCATGGGCAGATAACGACCCATATACCTCGTCGGTGCTGACATGCAAAAAACGAAAAGTGGTTTGCGTTGCTTGGTTGCTTTCGGGCCCATCTGCCGCGCTTGCGGGCAAACCTGACCAATACTTGCGAACCGCTTCTAGCAAGCGAAACGTGCCGACAATATTGGTTTGAATAAAGTCTTCTGGGCCGTGAATCGACCGATCCACATGGCTTTCGGCAGCGAAGTGCACCACTGCTTTTGGACGGTATGTGGCCAATAGGCGCTCGACCAATGCGCTGTCAGCGATATCACCCTGAACAAAGTGATGCAGGGGATGGTCCATGACGCTCGCCAAGGTGTCTAGGTTACCTGCGTAGGTCAGTTTGTCTAAGTTGATGACTTCGCCAGGTTGTGAGGCCAGCCAATCCAATACAAAGTTGCCGCCAATAAAGCCCGCGCCGCCGGTGACCAAAATCATGAGAAGTGTCCTGTTGAAATTTAGAGGGGCGTAATGGCGGTGGGTTCAATGGGCAGACGAGCGGGTTTGCCCATCAGTTCAATCAAGACCATCACCCGTTGTTCGCCATCGGCCATGTCAAACACGCCTTCAATTCCTGCAAAGGGTCCGCGAGAAATGCGCACGCGTTGACCGTGGGTAAACAAAGGCATGACGGGATCGTTGGCGTTGGGCGCTTGTGCAAACAACTCGACAATGGGCAATGGCACTTTGGCCGGTAGCCCCCCAAACGTGACCAAGCGTGTCACACCCAGTGTGCTTCGAATGGGAGCCCAGTTGATGCCGTCTTCAACCCTGGCAAAGACGTAGCGAGGAAACAAGGGTTCAGGCATGACCGTGATCTTGCCGCGTTGAATTTTTTCAGCTTGCAACAAAGGCAGGACCGCACCAAACCCCTGTCGCAAGAGGTTCTCTAGAGCAACACGCTCTTGTCGAGGTTTGGTGTGAACCAAATACCAGTTCACTCATCGTTCTCCGGATCTTGAGGCATTCCGGATGGAGATTCTGAACCTTCCTCGCCCAATGCCACGTGTCGAAGAGCCTGGCGTAGCACACGCTTTTCAGGCAAGCTCAGCGGGCGTTCCATGCGATTGCGCGCCAGTTGTAACAATTCACGGTCTACTTCTTGGGGAACGCCGCGCGACAAAGGCAAGGTGTCAGACAATTCATCGCGATCTTCCTGTGGCAAATCGTTCCACCAGTTTTGAACCAATTCCAAGAAGATAGGTGCCACATCAACAGCTGGTTCGCCAGATGCTGCTGCATGACCAAAGTCGGTATTGCTGCTGCCGTTCCACAGGGCCACCACACGTCGATCAGCCAAGCGCAACAGGCGTGCCCAACTGGCGTCTTCTTGGGCTAAGCGAGCGGGCTGAGCGGCTGCTTCGTCTACCAGCATGGCAATGTTCATGCCACACAAACGGGCTTCGTCTATGGCTACGGCCAATCGTTCGTCGTCGCTGGCGATCAAGACGTTTTCGATGGCTTCGCGTCTAGCCAAAGACAACAAATCGGCAGCCATGGCTCGCACGACTGTCAGGCCACCGTCACCAGGGGCGGCGGCAACGACTTTGAATTGTTGATCGTCAAACGATGCGGCGTCGTCTTGTTCGCTGTAGATCCAAACATTGCGTAAATAAAGTCCCAAGCCCGCTTCGTCGACAGATGTCCGCAAGGCTTGCTGCAATTGTTCTCGGCTCAAGGTACTGCCTTCGCCTTGTGCATTGCCAGCCAACCAAGAGGCAAATTTCCAATCAACGAGTGCAATGCACTGACGGTTTCCAGAGTAGTGGCCGGTAGAGCTGTGGCGTGTAGGACGGTTGTTGCTGGGGCGACGGTTGGGATATGGACGAGCGTTCATGAATGACCTTCAATCAAAATAAAAAATATGAGTGCCCACGAGATAAAGGGGTACTTCTAAATTTTAGGACAAAAGCCCCAATAAATGCTTCTAAGATCGGCGATATGTCTCAAGCGTCCTATATCGGTCGATTTGCTCCTTCTCCCACCGGGCCTTTGCACGCAGGGTCCGTGGTGGCTGCATTGGCCAGTTGGCTTGACGCCCGAGCTCACCAGGGAAAATGGTTGGTTCGCATGGAAGACGTTGACGTGTTGCGGTGTCGTCAAGAACACGGTGAAACGATTTTGCAGCAGCTCGATGCTTTGGGCCTAAACCCAGATTCGACTGTGGTTTGGCAGTCGCAACGCGTTCACCTATACCAAGAGGCCTTGTTGAGCTTGCAACAGCATGCATGGGCCTATCCCTGTAGTTGTTCCCGCCGTGACGTTGAATCTCTTGTGGCGGGTCAGGGAGGGGAGGTCATTCGCCACCATGCCCTGGTTTATCCAGGAACCTGTCGCCCGCCAGCCCAGGCCATGATCCAGCGCCCACATGCATGGCGGCTGAACGTGCACCAGTTGACGACAGGTCAAGCCACCTCATTCAACGACCGATGGATGGGGTTTCAAACGCAGCAAGTGGGTTCTGAGGTAGGCGATTTTGTTCTTAAGCGCTCCGATGGCTGTTGGGCTTACCAATTGGCCGTGGTGGTTGACGATGCCGATCAAGGCGTTACCCATGTGGTCAGAGGTGCCGATTTGTTAGACAACACCGCCAGACAGCAGGTATTACAGCAAGCGCTTGGTGTGCCGCTGCCTGTTTATGGTCACATCCCTCTGGTGCTTGATGCGCGAGGTGAAAAACTTTCCAAGCAGCAGGGGGCGTCAGCTGTTGCCACCCAAACGCCGCAACTGGCCTGGCAAACGTTATGCCAAGCGGCTCAACATTTGGATTTGAAAACAGAAGAACAAGACCTTCTGGATGTGCCGATGCCAGGAGCCCAATGGCAGCAAAGGCTAGAAGGATGGGTCAAACTTTGGCGACATCGATGGCTGTAGGTCAAGCGTCGCGGTCGCACACGGTCATGGGCATTAATGCCCAAGCGAGGATCAGTTGACTTCGACGCGGCGCGCGCCGTTGTAGCGCTTGTTCCAGTAGGCGGTGTTCATTTGTTCGATGCGAACTTCGGCGCCTTTGCGGGGGGCGTGAATGAACTGGTTGTCGCCTATGTAAATGCCGACGTGGCTGAATTTGGCTTTGCGGGTGTTAAAAAACACCAGATCGCCGGGTTGTAGTTCAGCCTTTTGGATGACCTTGGTGGCTTTGGCTTGCTCGCGCGAGGTGCGGGGCAGGGCTGTGCCCAAGGTTTGGTCGTACACCAGCTTGACCAAACCGCTGCAATCTAAGCCTGTATCAGCGCTGTTTCCGCCCCAGCGGTAAGGAACCCCAATGAGCTGCATGGCATTGACCAGCAACTCGGCCGTGACATCGCTAACAGCGCCAGCCAATTCTTGAGTAGCAGAGCCAACAGAACCTGCCAAACCTTTGGTGGCGTCGGTGAGGGAGCCCGAAACTTGGGTGACCTGGTTGATAATGCGCTCACGGGTCAGAAAACTGGCCAGTGCATCGTTGGTGGATGAAGGGTTTGCAAATGTTGTTGCTGGAACCAGCAAAGCAACACACACCCAAGCGCGTAGGGAAATCATCCGACCATTGTAACTCAGATTTCTGAAATCAAAAATCAATATAAATCAACAACATGTTGCTACAAGCTGAAGAATCTCAATTGCTCATCGTCGATCTGCAAGAGCGGCTCATGGCCGCGATGCCCGAGAAAGAAAATATTCTTCTCAACGCTCATCGACTGGCTCAGGCCGCTCGATGGTTGCAGGTACCCGTGTGGGGCACCGAGCAAGTACCGCACAAACTAGGGCCCAATGTGTCCAACATCAGGGCTTTGTGTCAGCAAACCCTGAGCAAAGAGCATTTCAGTGGAGTACCTGATGGCTTGCTCGAGTTGCTCATGCCTGCACCCAAACCCCCAGGAGGCAATGCCCGCAGCCTGCCCAAGCATTTGCAAAAAGCAGTGCCCGCTCCAAGTGTGCGCGAGCATATTGTGATCACCGGTTGTGAAGCTCATGTGTGCGTGCTGCAAACAGCCCTCGATTTGCTCGAGCAAGAAGAATTGCAGGTTTGGATCGTGACCGATGCTTGCGGTTCGCGCACCGAACGCAATCGGGATGCCGCATATGACCGATTGGCGGCGGCGGGTGCCGAATTGGTCACCACCGAAATGGTGTTGTTTGAATGGATGGGCAGCGCCCAACATCCCAAGTTCCGAGACATTCAAGCGCTGATCAAGTAAGCCAGCAGCAAGAAGGTTCCTCATAATGGATTGGTTAAACACAATAATTCAATATGAGGAGCACCATGACCGCCTACGCCGACTTCCACCAACGTTCCATTGAAGACCGCGATGCTTTTTGGGCCGAAGAGGCCAAACGCATCGAGTGGAAAACCCCTCCTCAAGTCATTTGCGACTACAGCAATCCTCCTTTTGCCCGTTGGTTTAAAGGCGGCACCACCAATTTGTGTCACAACGCCGTTGATCGGCATGTGGCCACCCGTGGTCAGCAAAATGCGCTGATTTACGTTTCGACCGAAACCAATGTAGAAAAGGCCTACAGCTTTGCCGAGTTGCACACAGAGGTGCAACGCATGGCGGCCATTTTCAAGGCTCAGGGGGTGGGTAAGGGCGACCGCGTATTGATTTACATGCCCATGATTCCAGAGGCTGCATTTGCCATGCTGGCGTGTACGCGCATTGGCGCTATCCACTCGGTGGTCTTTGGTGGCTTTGCCTCGGTGAGCTTGGCCAGCCGTATTGATGACTGCGCTCCCAAGCTGATTGTGAGCGCCGATGCCGGTTCGCGCGGTGGCAAAGTGGTGCCCTACAAGCAGTTGCTCGATGACGCCATTGCCTTGGCTCAAAACAAGCCGAGCAAGGTTCTGATGGTCAACCGTGGCTTGGCCGAGTTTGCTAAAGTGGAGGGCCGTGACCTCGACTACGCCAGCGAGGCAGCCAAAGTGGGTCAAGCTCAAGTGCCATGCGAATGGGTTGATGCCACGCACCCCAGCTATATTTTGTACACCTCGGGTACCACAGGCAAACCCAAGGGTGTGCAACGCGACACCGGTGGCTACGCGGTGGCACTCACGGCCAGCATGAAGCATATTTACATGGGCGAGCCTGGTGAAACCTATTTCAGTACCAGCGATATTGGCTGGGTGGTAGGACACAGCTACATCATTTATGGGCCACTGCTCGCTGGTATGGCCACCATCATGTACGAAGGGTTGCCTATCCGCCCCGATGCAGGCATTTGGTGGGAATTGGTGCAACGATACAAAGTCAGTGTCATGTTCAGTGCCCCCACCGCTGTTCGCGTGCTCAAAAAGTACGACTCCAGCTTCATCAAAAAATACGACCTGTCTACGCTCAAGGCCCTGTTCTTGGCGGGTGAGCCTTTAGACGAACCCACAGCCAAGTGGATTTCCGATGAATTGCAAAAGCCCATCATCGACAACTTCTGGCAAACCGAAACAGGTTGGCCTATTTTGGCCATCTGCAACGGTGTAGAAAAAGCCGAAAGTCGTTTTGGTTCGCCTGGCAAAGCTGTGTATGGCTACAACGTCAAGCTGCTTGACGAAGGCTCTGGCGAGGTCATTCAAGGTGCTGACACCAAAGGGGTGGTCATTGTTGAGGGCCCGTTGCCTCCAGGATGCATGCAAACCGTTTGGGGCGACGACGAGCGTTTTGTCAAAACTTACTGGACGCAAAACCACGGCAAGATGGTTTACAGCACCTTCGATTGGGGGGTCCGCGATGCCGACGGCTATTACTTCATCTTGGGTCGCACCGATGACGTGATCAACGTGGCGGGACATCGCTTGGGTACGCGCGAAATCGAAGAAAGCATTTCCAGTCACTCGGCTGTGGCTGAGGTGGCAGTGGTTGGTGTGGCCGATCAGCTCAAAGGTCAAGTGGCCATGGCGTTTGCAGTGCTCAAAGATGCCAGCAAGGCCGGTACGCCCGAGTTGGCCAAGGCCCTCGAGGCCGAGTTGCTCAAGGTGGTTGACGATCAACTGGGTGCTGTGGCTCGTCCCGCGCGCATTCGATTTGTGAATGTGCTGCCCAAAACCCGAAGTGGCAAGTTGCTGCGTCGTGCCATTCAGGCGGTTTGCGAAGGGCGTGATCCAGGTGATCTCACCACCATCGACGACCCCGCTTCTTTGCAACAACTCAAAGACGTGGCCACACATTGAATGTATTTTTGCTGTTGCGTGTTAACCCGGGGTATGCAAAAAACCCCGTTGGTGGCACAATTCGGCTTGCTTCTGAATTCACGCCCCTTCAGGGGGCGTACGACCCTTCCCAGTCACAGTCGCATCCGCTAACCGGTTCAGCCGTGTCGCGGAAGGTTTTCTCAACCCACTTAAGTTCCCTTCAGGGGGGCGGAGGTCAGCAGGCTCATGAGCGAGGCTAGTCGCATTTATTCTGCCTTTAAAGGCAACTCTTATCTCTTCGGAGGCAACGCGCCCTTCGTCGAAGAGATGTACGAAAAATACCTTGACAACCCCGGTAGCGTTCCAGATGAATGGCGCGGCTATTTCGATGCGTTGCAAAACGTTCCTGCTGTGGACGGAAGCGATGCGCACGATTTGCCTCATATGCCCGTCATCAATGCGTTTGCCGAGCGAGCCAAGCAGGGCACCACGGTGGTGGTCAATGCCAACGCCGATTCCGAAATGGGTCGCAAGCGCAACCGTGTTCAGCAGTTGATTGCCGCTTACCGCAACGTGGGTGCTCGTTGGGCTGACCTCGATCCACTCAAGCGAGCCGAGCGTCCTGACATCCCCGAACTCGATCCCGCCTATTACGGGTTTACCGACTCCGACATGGAAGTGTTGTTCAACACCAGCAACACCTTTTTTGGCAAAGAAACCATGTCGTTGCGCGACTTGCTCAATGCCCTGCGCGAAACCTATTGCGGCACCATTGGTGCTGAGTGCAATTACTTGACTGATCAGGTACAAAAGCGTTGGTGGCAAGAAAAGCTGGAAACCATCCGCTCACGACCCAACTTCACCCCTGAACAAAAAAAGCGCATTCTCGAGCGACTGACCGCTGCCGAGGGTCTTGAGCGCTTTTTGCACACCAAGTATGTAGGGCAAAAACGCTTTTCACTTGAGGGTGGTGAAAGCTTTATTGTGTCGATGGATCAGTTGGTGCACTCTGCTGGTACCCAGGGCGTTCAAGAAATCGTTATCGGTATGGCCCACCGGGGTCGCTTGAACGTGTTGGTCAACACCTTGGGCAAGTTGCCTAAAGATTTGTTTGCCGAGTTTGAGCACACTGCTCCCGAAGATTTGCCAGCTGGTGACGTGAAGTACCACCAAGGGTTTAGTTCCGATGTGGCCACTCCTGGCGGCCCGGTGCATTTGTCGCTGGCGTTTAACCCCTCGCACCTGGAAATCGTCAACCCGGTGGTTGAAGGTTCGGTGCGTGCTCGACTCGATCGCCGTGGCGACGACGAGGGTCGTCAGGTCATGCCCATTTTGGTACATGGTGACTCGGCATTCTCGGGTCAGGGTGTCAACCAAGAAACCCTTGAGCTGGCTCAAACCCGTGGGTACACCACTTACGGCACCGTGCACATCATCATCAACAACCAAATTGGTTTCACCACCTCTGATCCGCGTGACATGCGCTCTACGCTGTATTGCACCGACATCGTCAAGATGATCGAAGCGCCAGTGTTGCACGTCAATGGTGATGATCCCGAAGCGGTTGCGCTTTGCACCATGCTGGCGCTTGAGTACCGCATGACCTTCAAAAAGGATGTGGTGCTCGACATTGTTTGTTTCCGCAAATTGGGACACAACGAGCAAGATACTCCCGCATTGACCCAGCCGCTGATGTACAAGCGCATTGCCCAGCATCCTGGTACACGCAAGCTGTACGCCGACAAATTGGCTGCTCAAGGCCTGGGCGATGGTTTGGGCGACGAATTGGTCAAAGCCTGTCGAGCTGCGCTTGATGCGGGTGTTCACTTGTCTGACCCTGTGCTCAACAACTTCAAGAGCAAGTATGCGGTTGATTGGTCACCGTTCCTCAATCAAAAATATTCCGACGTTTCTGACACGTCTATTCCATTGAGTGAATGGAAACGTTTGTCGCAGTCTCTCACCACCATCCCTGCACACGTGACACCGCACCCCTTGGTGCGCAAGGTCTATGACGACCGTGCAGCCATGGGGCGTGGCGATGTCAACGTCGATTGGGGCATGGGCGAGCACATGGCATTTGCCTCGCTGGTGGCCAGTGGCTATCCGGTTCGTTTGTCTGGCGAAGACTGCGGTCGTGGCACCTTTACCCACCGTCATGCTGTCATTCACGATCAAAACCGTGAGCGTTGGGACGAAGGCATTTATGTGCCTTTGCAAAACGTGTCAGAAGGCCAAGCACCGTTTGTGGTCATCGATTCCATCTTGTCGGAAGAAGCGGTGTTGGCGTTTGAATACGGCTACGCCTCTAACGACCCCAACACTTTGGTGATTTGGGAAGCTCAGTTTGGTGACTTTGCCAACGGTGCCCAAGTGGTGATCGACCAGTTCATTGCGTCGGGCGAAGTCAAGTGGGGTCGCTTAAATGGCCTGACCATGATGTTGCCGCACGGCTACGAAGGGCAGGGCCCAGAGCACTCTTCAGCACGTGTCGAGCGCTTCATGCAGTTGGCAGCCGATGCCAACATGCAGTTGGTTCAACCCACCACTGCCAGCCAAATCTTCCACGTGTTGCGTCGTCAGATGATTCGCAACCTGCGCAAGCCTTTGGTGATTTTTACGCCCAAGTCATTGTTGCGCAACAAAGACGCGACATCGCCTTTAGACGAATTCATCAAAGGTGGATTCCGCACTGTCATCGGCGAGACCGATGCGGCCATTACCAAGGCTGCAGCCAAGGTCAAGCGCGTGGTGCTTTGCTCAGGCAAGGTTTACTACGATTTGGTCAAAGCTCGTGAAGCCAAAGGCGCTAGCGATACCGCTATTGTTCGCGTTGAGCAGCTTTATCCGTTCCCGCACAAGGCGCTTGCCGCCGAGTTGCGCAAATACCCCAATGTCACCGACATCGTGTGGTGCCAAGACGAACCCCAAAACCAAGGGGCATGGTTCTTCGTTCAGCACAACATTCACGAAAACATGTCGGCAGGCCAGAAGCTTGGCTATGCCGGACGCGCTGCGTCGGCTTCGCCAGCGGTGGGCTATGCGCATTTGCATCAGGAACAGCAAAAGAACCTGCTCGATCAGGCTTTTGCCAAGCTCAAAGGCTTTGTGCTCACCAAGTAATGTGAACGAAGCACAAATCACGAACGAACATCACAGGATACTCAAATGGCAATCGTAGACGTCAAAGTTCCCCAACTGTCCGAATCAGTGGCCGAGGCCACTTTGCTTCAGTGGAAAAAGAAGGCCGGCGAGGCAGTCGCCGTCGATGAAATCCTCATCGAAATCGAAACCGATAAGGTGGTATTGGAAGTTCCAGCCCCAGCTGCAGGTGTGTTGGCTGAAATTGTTCAGGCCGATGGTGCCACCGTTGCAGCCGATCAGCTCATCGCCAAAATTGACACCGAAGGCAAGGGTGCTGTGACAGCACCAGCGGCTGCAACTGCAGCTGCCGCACCTGCACCTGCTGCTGTTGCGGCTCCCGTGGCAGTGGCCGCTGCTCCTGCCTCAAACGCCAAAGCAGGGGTTGCCATGCCCGCTGCAGCCAAGATCATGGCCGACAATGGCATGGCACCGGGATCGGTGGCTGGCTCAGGCAAAGACGGTCGTGTTACCAAGGGCGATGTGTTGGCCGCTGCTGCTGCCCCCAAAGCTGCACCTACTGCAACTGCCAGCATTCCCACCGGTGTGCCCACATCGGCATTGCCTCAGGTTGCCGTGATGCAGCCCGACTTGGGCGATCGCCCCGAAGAGCGCGTGCCCATGACTCGCTTGCGTGCCCGCATTGCCGAGCGTTTGCTGCAGTCACAAGCCACTAACGCCATCCTCACCACCTTCAACGAGGTGAACATGGCCCCAGTCATGGAGTTGCGCAAAAAGTACCAAGACAAATTTGAAAAAGAACATGGCGTGAAGCTGGGCTTCATGAGCTTCTTTGTCAAGGCGGCTGTTGCTGCGCTCAAGCGCTACCCGGTGCTCAACGCATCGGTCGATGGCAACGACATTGTTTATCACGGCTACTTCGACATCGGCATTGCCGTCGGATCACCTCGAGGGTTGGTGGTGCCCATTTTGCGCAACGCCGATCAAATGAGCTTTGCAGACATTGAAAAGAAAATTGCTGAATTCGGTGCCAAGGCGCGCGACGGCAAGTTGTCAATCGACGAAATGACTGGCGGCACGTTCTCTATTTCCAACGGCGGAACGTTCGGTTCGATGCTGTCCACTCCCATCATCAACCCTCCGCAATCGGCCATTTTGGGCGTGCACGCCACCAAAGACCGTGCCGTGGTTGAAAACGGTCAGGTGGTGGTTCGTCCCATCAACTATCTGGCCATGTCTTACGACCACCGGATCATCGATGGACGCGAAGCCGTGTTGGGCTTGGTCACCATGAAAGAGGCGCTCGAAGATCCCGCTCGCCTGTTGTTTGGCATCTGATCAAAGGAAAGATAAATCATGAGTCAAACATTTGATTTGTTGGTCATTGGCGCGGGTCCTGGTGGTTACATTGCAGCCATTCGTGCAGCCCAGTTGGGTATGAAGGTGGCATGCGTCGACGCCTGGCGCAATGCCAAGGGTGGCCCAGCTCCTGGTGGTACTTGCACCAACGTGGGCTGCATTCCCTCGAAAGCCTTGCTGCAGTCATCTGAGCACTATTCCCACGCGGCTCATCATTTTGCCGAGCATGGTATTGGGGTCAAAGGCCTCACCATGGACGTGGCACAAATGGTGGCCCGCAAAGACCAAGTGGTTCAGCAAAACAACGATGGCATTTTGTATCTCTTCAAAAAGAACAAGGTCACTTTTTTCCACGGCGTGGCTTCATTCCAAGGCTTGTCTGAGGGTGGCTTCCAGGTGCTGGTTCGCGGCGAAAAAGAAGAAACGGTGAGTGCCAAGCAGGTGGTGGTGGCCACGGGTTCACATGCCCGCGAATTGCCTGGTTCGCCTTTTGACGAAGAAACCATTTTGTCCAACGACGGCGCCTTGCGCATTGGCGCAGTGCCTAAACGCTTGGGCATCATCGGTGCCGGCGTCATCGGGCTTGAAATGGGATCGGTGTGGCGCCGTTTGGGTGCTGAGGTCACCATTTTGGAGGGCATGCCTACGTTTTTGGGCGCCGCAGACGAGCAAATTGCCAAAGAGGCGCGCAAAGCGTTTGACAAGCAAGGCCTCAAAATTGAACTGGGCGTTCAAGTCGGCGAAATCAAGAAGGTGGCCAAAAAAGGCGTGTCTATCGCCTACAAAAACACCAAAGGGGAAGACCAAACCCTTGAGGTCGACAAGCTCATTGTGTCGATTGGTCGTGTGCCCAACACTCAGGGTTTGAATGCTGAAGCCGTGGGCTTGCAGTTAGATGCCCGGGGCGCCATTATGGTTGACGATTACTGTCGCACCAACGTGCCCGGTATTTGGGCGGTTGGCGACGTGGTGCGTGGTCCCATGTTGGCGCACAAAGCCGAAGAAGAGGGTGTTGCGGTGGCAGAGCGGTTGGCGGGTCAGCATGGCCATGTCAACTTTGACACCATCCCTTGGGTCATTTACACCAGCCCCGAAGTGGCATGGGTGGGCAAAACCGAACAAGCGCTCAAGGCCGAAGGCCGTGCTTATAAGGCTGGCTCATTCCCGTTTTTGGCCAACGGACGGGCACGCGCTTTGGGCGATACCACTGGCATGGTGAAGTTTCTGGCCGATGCGCAAACCGATGAAATTTTGGGTGTGCACATGGTAGGTCCCATGGTCAGTGAGCTCATTTCTGAAGCTGTGGTGGCCATGGAATTCAAAGCCAGCGCTGAAGACATTGCGCGCATTTGTCACGCTCACCCATCGTTGTCAGAAGCAACCAAAGAAGCGGCTTTGGCAGTTGACAAACGCACCTTGAATTTCTGATTTTCTCCAGAAACGAGGCACGTTTGACTATGTCTGCCGAGGTTGGGGGAGTAAAACCCCCCGTGCAAGCGCTCTATGACCGCTTGTTGGCTGAAAAGGGCTACACCGCCGATGCAGCGCAGTTGCGCGCTGTTTCGGTGTTGGAGCGCTGTGCCGACGACTGGGCCCATTACAAGCAGCGGCGCTCCAATTCACTCAAAAAACTTATCCATCGTCCAGCCATTCCGCGCGGGGTTTACATGCACGGTGGTGTGGGACGTGGCAAAAGTTTTTTGATGGATTGCTTTTACCAGGCTGTTCCCTTAAAGCGCAAAACACGTTTGCATTTTCACGAATTCATGCGTGAAGTTCATCGCGAGTTGCATCAACTGCAGGGTACGGTCAACCCATTAGAAGAGCTGGTCAAGCGCATGGCGCAAAAGCACAAGTTGTTGTGTTTTGACGAGTTCCATGTGGCCGATGTGACCGACGCCATGATTTTGCATCGCTTGCTTGAAGCGATGTTTCGTCATGGGGTGGGCTTTATTACCACGTCTAATTTTCATCCCGACGAGTTGTACCCCAACGGCCTGCATCGCGACCGCATATTGCCGGCGATTGAGTTGTTGAAGTCGCAACTGGAAGTGGTGCATGTCGATGCTGGCAACGATTACCGACACCGCACCCTAGAGCATGTGCAGGCTTATCACTGGCCCCTCAATGATGCTTCAGAAGCATCATTGCAACAGGCTTTCGAAGAGCTGGCGGAATGCGCTGATGAATCTCCCGTGATGACCATCGAGGCACGCCAAATTCAGGCCAAGCGCAAGGCTGGCGGCGTGGTGTGGTTCGATTTCAAAACCTTGTGTGGTGGGCCACGTTCGCAAAACGACTATCTTGAAATGGCGGCCCAGTTCCATACGGTGATTTTGAGTGGAATTCCCCAAATGGCCGTGCGACAGGCCAGCGAAGCGCGTCGTTTCACTTGGTTGGTCGATGTGTTGTATGACCGGCGGGTCAGACTCATCATGTCGGCCGAGGTTGAGCCTGAACAGCTTTATTTAAGCGGCCCCATGTCACATGAATTTCCACGCACGGTATCGCGCTTGAACGAAATGCAGTCGCGTGAATACCTAGAAGAAGGTCGACGCGTGGTCGATACCAGCCTCACATGATCTGGCAGGAGGTTCAGGCCATTTTGGGTCCTGATGGTCCCATTGCCCGTGCGACTCCAGGATTCCAATTGCGGACAGGTCAAATGGCCATGGCACAGGCTGTTTGTGAAGCCATCGAGGAAGAAGGTGCTCTGGCAGTTGAGGCTGGTACTGGCACGGGCAAAACTTTCGCCTATTTGCTACCTGCATTGCTGAGCGGTCGTCGCATCTTGGTTTCTACAGCTACCAAGGCCTTGCAAGATCAGTTGTTTGAGCGTGACTTGCCAAGGTTGCTCGATATTTTGGGATTGCCAATACGTGCTGCCAGATTAAAGGGCCGTTCCAACTACCTATGTACCCATCGCATGACCTTGGCGCAAGGGTCTGCTGTGGGCCTAGATGCAGCAGCCCAAAATGCGCTGCGCCGGGTCAAAGAGTGGTCAACCGTGACCCTCACAGGTGACCTGAGTGAAGTCGAGGGGTTAGGCAGTCGCTCCAGCGTCATGCCTTGGATCACGGCCAATCGAGACAATTGCTTGGGCAGTCAATGTCCCGACTTTAAAACCTGTCATTTGCAGACAGCCCGCAAAGTTGCCATGGCAGCCGATTTGTTGGTGATCAATCATCATTTGTACTTTGCCGATTTGGCGGTTCGAGAGTCTGGAATGGCCGAGTTGCTACCCAGTGTGGACGTGGTCATATTTGATGAGGCACATGCTCTCAACGAAACCGGTGTTCAGTTTTTGGGACGCCATTTGGGTTCTTTGCAAATTCTTGACTGGGTTCGCGATACGCTGGCAGCCACTTTGCGTTTTGCGCGTGGCTTGGCGGAATGGCAAACCCGTATGCAGGCGGTTGAAACCGCCGTACGTGAATTCAGGCTTTCGTTGGGTCAGGGCCACCTGGCGACAGGTACTTCGGCACGCCTTACGGTTTCGGGGGTGCATCGATTGCCGTTGGGCGTTGAGCTTGAAGCATGGCAACGCGTGCAAGACGGATTGCATCAGGCCCTGCAACAAGCCGTTGACGAACTCGACACGGTCACCGAGTTGCATCCTGAGTTAGAGCGTTTGGCCCAGAGGGGATTGGAGTTGATGAGCCATTTGGCACACTTGCAGCAACCTACCGACGAAGAGCATGTGCAGTGGGTCGAAGTGGGGCGCCATTGGCGTTGGACCCAGGCACCGTTGGATGCGGCTGCAGGATTCGCTGCTGTGGGGCGCCACGATGGGAAAGGTCCGCGCAGTTGGATTTTTACATCCGCCACCCTGGGCGATGAGCCTCAGCTCAAGTGGTTTCGCGATCCCTTGGGCCTTGAGCAAGCCAAGTCCTTGGTGGTATCTAGCCCTTTCAATTGGCCACAGCAAGCGGCGCTTTGGGTTCCATCTGATTTGCCACCACCAGCCCAAGAGGAACACCTCGAGGCCCTGGCCAACGCGGTAGAGCCCTTTATTCGAAAACTTCAAGGGCGAACCTTGTTTTTAACCACCACGCTTCGCAATTTGGAGCGCATGTCGCAGTGGTTGCGCCATCGAGTCGATCAATGGGCTCTTGAGGACGCCCCCTCTGCAGGTCTGCCTTTGCAGGTGTTGGCACAAGGCGAGGCCTCTAAGTCGGCTTTGCTGGAGCAGTTTGGACTGGCAGGCCTTGAGGGCAGGCCAGGGGCTGTGTTGGTGGCTTCTGTATCGTTTTGGGAGGGGGTTGATTTACCCGGCGACATGCTGCAATTGGTGGTCCTGGACAAGCTGCCTTTTGCACCACCAGGTGATCCCATTCAAGAAGCGCGGGAAAAACGGTTGCGATCGCAGGGCTTGACGCCCTTTAATGCCTTGAGTTTGCCGCAGGCCGCTGTGTGGCTCAAACAAGGGGCAGGGCGCTTGATTCGCACCGAAAAAGACCAGGGCATGCTGGTCATTGGCGATGTGCGACTGCTGCGAATGGGCTATGGCAAGCGCTTGTTGGCGGCGCTACCCCCTATGACAAGGCTGCAAACCTCTGCTCAAGCCATGTCATGGGTTGAAGGGTTCACCACAGTTTCCACCACGGAGACTGGCTCTT
>JBEDMU010000031.1:0-4634 GCA_041170945.1 Pseudomonadota bacterium | reverse complement strand
TTTCCGTTGGCCATGATCACACGCAAAGTGGCCCCTGCACTGGCTGCAGGCTGCCCCGTGGTCATCAAACCCGCGGAACAAACACCCTTGACCGCCCTGGCGTGTGCCGAACTGGCGCAACGTGCCGGTATTCCTGCAGGGGTGCTCAACGTATTGACCGCAGATGGCGCCAACAGCATTGCCATTGGCAAGGTATTTTGTGCCAGCGACATCGTGCGCCACATCAGCTTTACAGGATCGACCGAAGTGGGTCGTATCTTAATGGCTCAATCTGCACCCACCATCAAAAAGTTGGCGCTCGAGTTGGGTGGCAACGCGCCCTTTATTGTGTTTGACGATGCCGACATTGACTCTGCTGTAGAAGGCGCCTTTGCCAGCAAATATCGCAACGCAGGCCAAACCTGCGTGTGCTCCAACCGCTTGTACGTTCAATCGGGCGTGTACGATGAATTTGTCGAAAAATTTGCTGCCAAAGTCAAAACGGCACGCGTGGGCAATGGCTTTGAAGACGGCGTGAATCAAGGCCCCCTGATTGAACCATCGGCTCTTGAAAAGGTAGAACGTCATGTGGCCGACGCCATTGCCAAAGGTGGCAAGGTGCTGGTGGGTGGCAAACGCATGGCTTCCATGGGATCAGGCCAGTTTTTTGAACCCACCGTGGTGGCCAACGCCAACGCCAACATGTTGTGTGCACGCGAAGAAACCTTCGGACCCTTTGCTCCCGTGTTTAAGTTTGAAACCGAAGCCGAAGTGGTGGCCGCAGCCAACGCCACCGAATACGGATTGGCCAGCTACTTTTACAGCCGCGACGTGGGTCGCATCTTCCGCGTAGCCGAAGCCCTTGAATACGGTATGGTCGGCATCAACGTGGGCATCTTGGCCACCGAGCACGTGCCATTTGGTGGCGTCAAGCAATCGGGCTTGGGCCGCGAGGGTTCACACCACGGCATTGATGACTATGTCGAGATCAAGTACCTTTGCGTGGGCGATATTCTGAAATAAATTCAAGACTCGCTGTTTTTGGGCATCAAGGCCGGTGGCAATGTTGCCATCGGCCTTTTGCCATCAAACATCACCGGCTGTGCCACCATAGGAGGCGACTCACCCGGTTTCTCATGAATGACCATGCCACGCTCGATGACCTGTGGATACGCCAGCACTTGAGCAATGTTGTGAATGGGCGAACAAGGAACTCCAGCGGCTTCTAACGCCCTCACCCAAGCCTCTGTGGTGCGGGTTCGCAACCAACCCTCAACCATGCCCACCAACGCTTGTCGGTTTGCAACGCGAGAAGGATTGTTGGCATAGCGATCGTCACGTGCCACATCGGCATACCCCGCCACTTCGCAAAACTTGGCAAATTGCAAGTCATTGCCAATGGCCAGCACCATGTGACCATCGGCTGTTGCAAAGGCTTGGTAAGGAACAATGTTGGGATGAGCGTTGCCCATGCGCTTGGGAGTGGTCTGACCAATGAGCTGATTGCTGGCTTGATTGGCCAACATGGCCACTTGAACATCAAGCAGCGCCACGTCGATGACCCTGCCCTTGCCTGTGCGTTCACGTTCGAAAAGAGCAGCCAGGATGGCCTGCGTCGCGTACAACCCCGTCATGACATCGGTGACCGCTACGCCCACTTTTTGAGGTTCGCCTGAAGGGTCACCGGTGATGCTCATCAGACCGCCTTCTGCTTGAATGGCGAAGTCGTAACCCGCTTTGCCTGACAAAGGACCAGTTTGACCATAGCCTGTGATCGAGCAATATATGAGCCGCGGATTGATGCGTTGCAATGTTGCTGCATCGAGCCCATATTTGGCGAGCTGCCCCACTTTGTAGTTTTCTAGCAAAACATCGGCCTGTGCTGCCATTTCTTGAATTTGCTTTTTTCCTTCATCGCTGGCAATGTCTACGGCCACCGAACGCTTGCCACGATTAGCGCAAATAAAGTAGGCCGACAAACGGCCGTCACCCTCGCCCCACCAGGGTGGCCCCCACGCACGGGTGTCGTCACCTTGTCCGGGCCGCTCAACTTTGATGACCTCGGCACCATAGTCGGCCAATATTTGACTGGCCCATGGCCCTGCCAACACCCGCGACAAATCGAGTACCTTAACGCCTTGAAGCGGGGTGGGCAGTTGATCAGTCATGAAGGGTTACTCGGCAGAAAAGGCTTGCAAGCCCGTGATGGCACGGCCCAAAATCAAGGCGTGAATATCGTGTGTGCCTTCGTAAGTGTTGACCACTTCAAGGTTGACCAAGTGACGCGCCACACCAAACTCATCGCTGATGCCGTTGCCACCCATCATGTCACGTGCCATGCGGGCCACATCAAGGGCTTTGCCACAGCTGTTGCGTTTCAAAATAGAAGTAATTTCAACCGCAGCAATGCCCTCGTCTTTCATGCGACCCAAACGCAAGCAGCCTTGCAAGCCCAAAGAAATTTCGGTCAGCATATCGGCCAGCTTCTTTTGAATCAGCTGATTGGCTGCCAAGGGGCGGCCAAATTGTTGACGGTCTAACACGTACTGGCGTGAGCGATGAAAACAGTCTTCAGCAGCTCCCAAGGCTCCCCACGCAATGCCATAACGAGCACTGTTCAGGCAGGTAAAGGGGCCTTTCAAACCACGCACATCAGGAAATGCATTTTCTTCAGGGACAAACACTTGGTCCATGACGATTTCGCCCGTGATTGAAGCGCGCAAACCCACCTTGCCGTGAATAGCGGGAGCCGACAGCCCCTTGTCACCCTTGTTCAAAATGAAGCCGCGAATCTTGTCTTCTTCGTCACGCGCCCACACCACAAACACGTCGGCAATTGGACTGTTGGTGATCCACATTTTGGTGCCGTTGAGTTGATAGCCTCCGGGTACTTTGCGGGCACGAGTGGCCATGGAACCAGGATCAGAGCCGTGGTTGGGTTCCGTCAGTCCAAAGCATCCAATCCATTCGCCAGTAGCCAATTTAGGCAAATACTTTTGCTTCTGAGCCTCTGTACCAAATTCGTAAATGGGCAGCATCACCAATGACGATTGCACGCTCATCATCGAACGATACCCAGAGTCGACCCGCTCCACCTCACGCGCAATCAATCCGTAGCACACGTAGTTGAGCCCAGCACCGCCATAAGCCTCTGGAACAGTTGCGCCCAGCAACCCCAGTTCGCCCATTTCGCGAAAAATGCTGGCATCGGTTTGTTCGTTGCGAAACGCCTGCTGCACGCGCGGTAGCAGTTTGTCTTGACAGTAACTGCGTGCCGCGTCGGCCACCGCCCGCTCATCGTCGGTCAACTGCTCATTCAACAGAAACGGATCTTCCCAAACAAACGATGCCTTGGCCATGAGTCTTCCTCAATTAATATTTAAAAAACTCATGATATTGGGTAATTTTTGGCTTTGCAACGCAATATTTTTCACAGTGATATGAGAAAATTGCATATATGAAACGAAAACTGCCATCTCTTCAAGCCCTGTCCTGCTTTGAATCGGCGGCGCGTTACAACAGCTTTACCAAAGCAGCGCAAGAACTGGCACTAACCCAAGGCGCCGTATCTAGGCAAGTGGCCGCATTAGAAGAGTTTGTCGGTCAGCGTCTGTTTAAGCGCACAGCCCACGGCATGACCCTTACCCAGGTGGGCGCGCAATACGCCCAAACTGTGCGCGCACAACTGGCCGACATTGAACAAGAGGCTCTGCATGTAATGGGGTTTGACGAATCTACACCCCAGCTCAAAATTGCGTCTGTACCCACCTTTGCTTCACGCTGGTTGATGCCGCGCTGGGCTCAGGCCATTGCCAGCGGACAAATCGATTGCGAATTGCATATCGAAACACGCACACGTCCGTTCATGTTCAGCGATGAATCATTTGAGGCCGCTTTGTGCGCTTCTTCGGAATCTGAAATTTCACGATGGGCAGGCACGGTGGCGATTCGATTGATGCCCGAAAAAGTGGTGCCTGTTTGCTCACCCTGGTTGCTCAAGCAAACCATGCATCAACACGCATGCACACACTCTGAAGCCCTGATGCACATGCCCTTGCTGCAGCAATCGACTCGGCCTATGGCTTGGCGAGATTGGTTTATGGCACATACCCAAACCGTTCCACCTCAAGCACAACAAGGCCCACAGATGGAGTTGTTTTCTATTTTGGCCGCGGCAGCCAAAGGGCACCTGGGCGCAGCCCTGTTGCCTACCCTGCTCATTGAGGAAGAACTGGAGTCAAAGGCTTTGGTTTGTCTGAGCAACAGCAGCCTGACAGGCGAACGAGCCTACTATTTGGTGCACCCCGAGCACCAAGTGAGCCCCACCCTGCAAATGCTGATTGATTGGCTCAAAGCCGAATCAGAGCAAGCCTAAAGATACTCCGTCATGGCTTCAATTTCGTCTGGGTACATCTGCCCCTTGACGACATAAGCCAGTTTGCCATCGGCGCCACGCAGCAAAGTAATAGGCAACCCCTTGGGCTTGGGAAACGTTTGTCGCCACTCGGGCGTGGTCCATGCCACCGGAAAGGTGTAGCCTCGTTTTTGGATATAGGCCACAGCATCTTCGCGCTTGCGATCAATTGACAAGGCAATCATTTGCAAGCCTTTGGATTGATGCTCTTTCCAAAACTTTTCCATGTGTGGGCTTTGCA
>JBEDMU010000030.1:0-8247 GCA_041170945.1 Pseudomonadota bacterium | reverse complement strand
GTTGCCAATCAAATCGCACCTTCAAGGTCAACTCTCGCACCTGCGCCCCCACGGTGGTGGCGGTGACCACTCGTTCATGTTGGTCTGCCAACACTCGAATCATCACCGCTCCTTCAGGCAGATTTTCGATTGTCGAGGCATCGACCACTTGCACCCCTTGTGATGCCAAGCGTTGCTTGAGTGACGTCCACGTGGGCCCCTGTTGCACCCCTTCAACATACAGCTTGTCAAACACCACCGAGGATGCCCCTCGAAGGTGAAAGCCACATGCCGTGAGGGTGCTTGCCAGCACCACAACCCCAAACATGCGAAGAAAGTGGCGTAAAAACATGGTCAGATCACCACATTCACCAAGCGCGCGGGCACCACCACCACTTTTTTAGGGGCGGCTCCCGCGGCTTGTTTGAGGTAAACCTCGCTTTGAACGGCCATTTGCTCAATTTGCGAGCGATCGGCCTGAGCAGGCACCCGAATCGAACCGCGCAACTTGCCGTTGATTTGCAACATCAATTCAATCTCGTCTTGCACCAGAGCCGACTCATCCACCTGTGGCCAATGGGCATCTAGAAGCTCACCCGCAGCCGATTTTGCATAGCCCAAGTCGCTCCATAGCGCATCGGTGATGTGAGGGCAAGCGGGATACAACACGCGCAACAACAGGGAAAGCCCTTCGGCCAATGCGGCATCGTCGCCCTCGCTGCCATCGGGCTTGAACGCCTCGAGTGCGTTGAGCATCTTCATGCACCCAGATACCACGGTGTTGTATTGCATGCGCTCATAATCGTAACTAATCTGGCGCACCACCAAATACAGTTCACGACGCAAGTCCTTGGCCGCTTGCGACCGGTCCGCAGGATTCAAAGATGACTCGATGGCTGCACGCAAGCGTGCCTCGTGACTGAACGCAAAGTTCCATACCCGACGCAAGAATCGGTAGCTGCCCTCCACAGCAGCATCGTTCCATTCAAGGGTAACCTCGGGAGGGGCCGTGAACATGGTGTACAGCCGAGCGGTATCGGCACCATAACGCTCGATCAAATCTTGCGGATCAACCCCGTTGTTTTTGGACTTGGACATGGTGCCCACGCCCTCGTAATCGATGGTCGTCCCGACTGGCAAATCACCCACAGCATTTTTGAGCTTGGCCCCCACAATTTTGCCCGCGTCGTCTAGAACGTGCTCGACATCATGAGGCCAGAAATACTCTTTCCCGCCTTTGGCATCGCGGCGCGAGTAAATATGGTTCAACACCATGCCCTGCGTGAGCAAGCGGGTGAAAGGCTCGTCGACCTTGACCAATCCCAAGTCACGCATGACCTTGGTCCAGAAGCGCGCGTATAGCAAATGCAAAATAGCGTGTTCAATGCCGCCAATGTACTGGTCCATGGGCATCCAGTAGTTGGCGCCCTCCGCCACCATGCTCTTGGCGTTTTTGGGGTCGCAATAGCGCATGAAATACCAAGATGAATCCACAAAGGTATCCATGGTGTCGGTTTCACGGCGTGCAGGCTTGCCACAGCAAGGACAATCGACCTTTAAAAAAGACTCGCATTTGTTGAGGGGGTTGCCGCTGCCATCGGGCACCAAGTCTTGCGGCAGCACCACAGGCAAATCGGCTTCTGGCACAGGAACCGGCCCACAATCATCGCAATGGATGATGGGAATGGGGGTTCCCCAGTAGCGCTGACGGCTGATGCCCCAATCGCGCAAACGCCAGGTGATTTTCTTCTCACCCAAGCCCTTTGACTCCAGCAACTGCGCAACCTTGTCAACAGCCGCCTTGTACGTCAACCCGTTGAGCATGTCTGAATTCACGCACACCCCATCTTTGGTGGCGTACCAGTCTTGCCATGCTTGTTCATTGAAAGACGCTTCTGTCGCCGCATTCGCAGGCTCGACCACCTGCTGAATACGCAAACCGTACTTCAGGGCAAAAGCAAAATCGCGCTCGTCGTGAGCGGGCACGCCCATCACAGCGCCATCGCCGTAACTCATGAGCACATAATTGCCCACCCACACGTCAACAGGCTGACCGGTGAGGGGGTGCTTAACGCTCAAGCCCGTGGGCATGCCCTCTTTTTCTTTCAGAGCCAACTCAGCTTCGGTGGTGCCCCCTTTTTTGCATTCTTCAATGAACGCCGCCAACGCAGGATTGCCTTGCGCCGCATGCAAAGCCAGCGGGTGTTCGGGCGCCACGGCACAAAACGTCACTCCCATGATCGTGTCGGCACGGGTCGTGAAAACGTACATCTTGCCGTCTTGAATCAACTGGCCCGACGCATCAGAAATGTTGTGTGTGAAGGCAAAACGAACGCCCTCAGATCGACCGATCCAATTTTCTTGCATCAATCGAACCTTGTCGGGCCAACCGTCTAAAGTGGCCTTGGGGTTACCCATTTGCACATGATCGAGCAACTCTTGGGCGTATGCCGTGATATTGAGGTAATAGCCGGGGATTTCACGTTTTTCAACCAAGGCACCCGTGCGCCATCCACGACCATCGATCACCTGTTCGTTGGCCAATACCGTTTGGTCGATAGGATCCCAATTCACCACCTGGGTTTTGCGATACGCAATCCCTTTTTCGAGCATTTTGAGAAACAGCCACTGGTTCCAGTGGTAATACTCGGGGTCACAAGTGGCCACTTCGCGCGACCAATCGATGGCCAACCCCATCGCCTGCATCTGCTTTTTCATGTAGGCAATGTTGTCGTAGGTCCAACGTGCGGGTGGCACTTGGTTTTTGAGCGCTGCGTTTTCAGCAGGCAAGCCAAACGCATCCCACCCCATGGGCATGAGGACGTTGTACCCCTTCATGCGCAGGTGGCGCGTGAGCATGTCGTTGATGGTGTAGTTGCGCACATGGCCCATGTGCAACTTGCCACTGGGATAAGGCAGCATGGAGCAAGCGTAATACTTGGGCTTGATACGGCCATCGGCGGCTACTGCATGTTCGCTCACACGGTAGGCATCACGCGCGTTCCAGCGAGCTTGTACTTCGGCCTCAAGGACCTGTGGTTGAAATTTGTCTTGCATAAGAGACTGTGAAGCAATAGGAGTACTGAGGCTTAGCGCAAACCCAGCACATCAAACATGTCAAAAAAGCCTTGGCGACGTTGGGCCAAGAAACGGGCCGCCAACAAACTGCCTTGAGCGTATGAAGCTCTGCTGGATGACTTGTGCGAAATTTCGATGCGCTCACCTGGGGCGGCAAACATGACGGTATGGTCACCCACAATGTCGCCCCCACGAATCGTTGAAAACCCAATAGACCCAGGCTTGCGTTCGCCGGTATGTCCGTATCGTTCGTACACCGCGACATCGCTGAGCTGTTGACCCAAGGCCTGAGCAATCACCTCACCCATTTTGAGAGCCGTGCCAGACGGCGCATCCACTTTGTGACGGTGATGTGCCTCGATCACCTCGATGTCGTAATCGTGGTGAAGAGCACGCGCCGCCATGTCAAGCAATTTAAGCGTCACGTTGACCCCCACGCTCATGTTGGGAGCCATCACAATCGCAATGCGCTCGCTGGCCGCACGAATGAATTGCTTGCCAGCGTCGTCAAAGCCAGTGGTGCCTATGACCATGTTGACACCCGCTTCAACGCAGGCCTTGACATGCTCAAGTGTGCCCTCGGGGCGAGTAAAGTCAATCAGTACATGAGCCCCTGCCATGGCGGCCCGCAAATCGGTGCTGACCTTGACCCCACTGAGTCGACCGGTGAATGCACTTGCATCTTGACCCACTGCAGGTGACCCTGGCAAATCAAGAGCAGCATGCAGCTCGACGGTTGAATCTTGTTGAATGGCCTCGATGAGCATGTGCCCCATGCGACCACTTGCACCTGGAATAATCACGCGCGAAGGAAGGGTGGTGCTCATTGCTGCAACACTCCTTCAGGTTGCAAGGGTGGATAAACAGCAGGAGGGGTGCCCGGCGCCAGCTCGGGCTCGCGCACGGACGTGCCACGATTTTGCTTTTGCCATGCTTGCAACGACTCGGGCGTGGCAGTCAGCGTTTGCTCCTTTTGCACGGGCACCGGCTTGGCCAACGAAGACACAAACTCTTGTTCGGCCGGCATGTCGTCGCCTTCGTAACTTACCAAGCGATCGTTTTCAAAAATCAACGTCAAACGGCGTTGCTGCACGGGCTGCCCCGAACGTTGAAACGCAAACACATAATCCCAGCGCTGGGCATGGAATACGCTTTGCAACAACGGGGTACCCAAAATGGCTCGCACCTGTTCGCGCGACAACCCTTCGCGGATGAGCTGCATTTGTTCGCGGGTGATGACGTTGCCTTGCAACACATCGGGTCGATAGGGCGTGACAACCCGACTGGCCCAATCTTGGGGATTGGGCAGTTTGGGCACCATGGAGCATCCGGCCAATCCCAACCCAATGGAAATTAGCAGCATGCGGACTGTGAATTTTTGTGACATTTGTTCCATCCAGACGCCACGCTGCCGGCGTCCACACTATGATGTAGCCATTGTAGAACAGGGTGAACCCCTCCATTCCAGGTGACCAATATGCAGATTGATCCAGCCGACATCAAGAGTTCTGGGCTCAAGGCCACTGGCCCTCGCCTCAAAATTCTCGAGATTTTTCGTGCTTCAGCCGTGCGTCACCTCACCGCCGAAGACATTTACCGCACCCTCATGCTAGAGGGTACCGATATTGGGCTGGCCACTGTTTACCGAGTGCTCACGCAGTTTGAGCAGGCGGGCCTGCTTTCTAAACAACATTTCGAGTCAGGCAAAGCCATTTACGAGCTCAACGATGGCGAGCATCACGACCACTTGGTATGCCTAGACTGCGGTCATGTCGAAGAATTTATCGACGCCGATATTGAAAAACGCCAGAAAAACATTGCCAAGGGTTTGGGCTTTGAATTGACCGATCACGCCATGGCGTTGTACGGTCATTGCAAACGCGACAAGTGCCCCAACAAAAGCAAGCGTTAATTTTCGAGGTTGTCCATGGCGTCGCGCTGGCGCTGAGCAAACTCGGCGTAAGTGTCAATGCCGCGCAACTGCAAAATCGTGTTTCGAACCGCGGCTTCGACCAACACAGCCAAGTTGCGCCCCGCCACCACTTGAATCACCACCTTGCGCACCGCAACACCTAAAACGTCTTGGTACAAAGGTACTGCGGGCAATCGCTCGTAATCACGCTCAAGTGTTTCTTTGCGCACCAAATGCACAATCAGCTTGAGTCGCATTTTGCGACGCACTGCTGTCTCGCCAAAGATGGCTTTGATATCGAGCAAACCAATGCCGCGTACCTCGAGCAAGTTTTGCAGCAAGGGGGGACACCGGCCCTCGACCCGGGTTTGATCCACCCGGTACATGTCCACCACATCGTCAGCGACCAAACCGTGTCCGCGCGAAATCAGTTCAAGACCCAACTCGCTTTTGCCCAGACCCGACTCACCGGTCACCAAGACCCCCATTCCCAAAATATCCATGAACACGCCGTGCAGAATGTCACGCTCGGCAAAGTGTTTAGACAAATAGGCTCGCAACACGTCGACCACCAAGGCCGATGAATCGGGCGTGCGAAACAAGGGAATTTGCGCCCGCTCACACATGCTGAGCAGTTGTTCGGGCGCCTCTTGACCATCAGCCAACACAATCACAGGAGGTTCAAGGGTGATGATGCGCGACACCCTGCGCATGCAGTCATCGGCTTGTCCTTTTTTGAGGTAGGCCACTTCACGTTCGCCCACCACTTGAATGCGATAGGGATGAATGTAGTTGAGGTGCCCCACCAAATCTGCGCCTGAACGAGCTGCACGCACGGCCACTTCGTCAAAGCGACGTTCAGAAGCGCTCAACCCTGCAATCCATTCCCATTTCAGCCCCTGACGATGATCCTCAAAGAGGACGTCAGCACTGATAACGGTGGGTCTCATGGGTATAAGGTCAGACGGCAGCCTGGGCCGACTGCCAGTTGGCAATCAGGCCGTGCAGTTGCACAGCATCGTTAGCCGTTTTAAGGCGCTCACGCAACTGGGTGTCACTGAGAATCTCGGCAATCTCAGACAAAATTTCGAGGTGCTTTTGGGTGGCCGCTTCTGGAACCAGCAAGCAGATCATCAAAACCACTGGCTGGTCATCGGGCGCTTCAAATGGCACCGGGGTTTGCAACTGAAACACTGCAGCCATGGGCTGCTTGAGGCCCTTGATGCGACCATGAGGAATGGCCACTCCATGTCCCAACCCAGTTGATCCCAGGCGCTCACGTGCAAACAAGCTGTCGGTGATGAGAGAACGGCTCAAGCCATGCCGGGCCTCGAACAAGAGGCCGACTTCTTCGAAGGCGCGTTTTTTGCTGGTGGCTTCTAAAGCCACCAACACATGGTCTGCAGGCAGAATGGCTGAGAGTCGATTCATGGACGTGATTATCACCAGAAATCCGGGAAAACCCCCAAATTGTCACACAAACGCCATGTCGGCATCAAAAATCTCGTTTGGCCGATGCGTGGTGATGATCGTGTGTTTTGTCTTTGTATTTCAATACTTGGCGGTCAAGTTTGTCGGCCAGTTCATCGATGGCTGCGTACAAGTCGGCATGCACAGACTCGGCATGCAGGTCTTTGCCTTTGACATGCAGGCTGCATTCGGCTTTTTGGCTTTGGTCTTTGTCTTTGGTGGCATCAACGGTGAGGGTGACCTTCACATCGACAACCTGATCAAAATGGCGCGTGATACGACCCACCTTGGACTCTACATAGGACTTGATGGCGGGAGTGACTTCAAGATGGTGGCCACTGATGGTTAGATTCATAACGGTCTCCTGTGTGTAGCGCCTTCATGATGCGCCTAAACTTTATTCATTGGCAAGCTTAACCGATGAGAACCCCCATTTTTAACTCAGCGCAACAGATTGCTTGGCCAAAGGTTCTCATGCGAGAGGTTTGGTGTGATAATCAAGCGTTTTTTGGAGAACCCTGAAATGGAAGCAAGCCCTAGTTGCGTGCTTTCAGTTCGCTTTCAGGCTTAACCTGACTTCAGGTTTAGAGCATGTCAACGCGGGCTGAAAGCACATCACATTCAAGCCCCGTTTTGGCGCCGAAGCGCGCCGCTTTCGCCGACAGGAAGCACCGACATGCTCAACGTCTTTACCCTCGTTAACGGCCGACTCTTCCAAGAAGAAATTGAGTCTTTGGAAGAACTGGCGCGTTTCCGCCCCATTTGGGTCGACTTGGAGTCGCCCACCACCGAAGAAAAGCAATGGGTCAAGTCCCATTACGGCTTGTCCATTCCCGACGATGTCATGACCGAAGACATCGAGGAGTCGGCTCGTTTTTACGAGGAAGACAACGGCGAATTGCACATGCGCGCCGATTTTTTGATTGCCGACCCCGAACAACCTCATGTCACCCGTGTGGCATTCATTTTGAACCAGCAAAATGAGGGCGAGCGTGCACACAACATTTTGTTCTCCATCCACCACGAAGACGTGCCCGTTTTGCGTTTGTTGCGTTTGCGAGCACGCCGCATGCCTGGGCTCATTGGTGACGCCAAAGATGTGTTGCTGATGCTGTTTGACGGCGACGCCGAATACAGCGCCGATGCCCTTGAAAACATCTACGATGAACTCGAGGCAGTTAGCCGGCAGGTGTTGTCAGCCAGTGTGACCGACGACACCGCCAGTCAAGTGTTGTCTGCCATTGCGCGTCACGAAGACTTGTCTGGCCGTATTCGACGCAACGTCATGGACACCCGTCGCGCCATCAGCTTTTTGATGCGCACGCGCCTGCTCAGTGCCGAGCAATTTGAAGATGCGCGCCAGATCATGCGCGACCTAGATTCACTGGACTCACACACGGCTTTCTTGTTTGAGAAGGTCAACTTCTTGATGGATGCCACCGTGGGTTTCATCAACATCAACCAGAACAAGATCATCAAGTTGTTCTCGGTGGCGAGCGTGGCGCTGTTGCCCCCCACATTGGTGGCCAGTTTGTATGGCATGAACTTTCGCTACATGCCCGAACTGGAATGGGAGTATGGCTACCCCGTGGCTTTGGGATTGATGGCCTTGTCGGCGATTATTCCGGTGATCTTTTTCCGCCGCAGGGGTTGGCTCAAATAAGCCTGGGGATCAATCGCGCGATCATGGCCGCACTGTAGTGGCTGGCCACATCGCGCAAAAATCCTTTGAAATCGACATGCGCTGTGTCGTCAGCGCGGTCAGAGATGGTGCGCACCACTGCCAACGGGATGCCAAAGTCATGACA
>JBEDMU010000029.1:0-31712 GCA_041170945.1 Pseudomonadota bacterium | reverse complement strand
CGACTGAGCAGATCGCGCTCGGTTTCAATGGCTTGCATCAAGTCTAGACCAGGGCTTTTAGAAGTTTCAGTTGACAGTGGATGTGCACGGCGAGTTTCTGAAAAACGGTGCACCAGTGCGTCTGTTGATGCGTCTAGAAAAACGATTTGCACCGATATGCCCTCTAGGCGAAGTTGCTCAATGTGCGGTATGAGTTGGGGCAAGGATGTGGCGCTGCGAACGTCGGTGGCAACGGCCATTTTGGCTACGCCCTGAGCCTGTTGCAGGTGTACCAAATTGACCAGCAGTTGTGCCGGTAAGTTGTCGACGCAGTAGTAGCCTGCATCTTCTAGCGCTGCAATGGCCACAGACTTGCCCGAGCCTGAAACGCCCGTGATCAGGATCACTTGCATGGCTTGTGAAGCAGGTAATTGGGCGTCAGACATAGGGGTGAAGCATTTCTTTGGCATGTGCCAGCGAGGCCGCTGAGGTGTCAGAGCCGCCAAGCATACGCGAGATTTCTTGTGCCCGTGTGTCAGCTGTTAATTCAGTGAGTCGACTGAGTGTTTGCTTGCCCTCAACATGCTTGCTGACTTGAATGTGGGTGTGGGCACATACCGCGACTTGGGCCAAATGTGTCACCGCCAACACTTGATGTCGCTGACCCAGTTCTCGCATGAGCTCACCAACGGTTTGCGCAACACGACCGCCAATGCCCGAATCAACCTCGTCAAATACCAATGTGTCGACGTTTTGAATTTGACTGGTTGATACTGCAATAGCCAGGGCAATGCGAGAAAGCTCGCCTCCCGAGGCCACTTTGTGAACCGGACGCAATTCGGCTCCTGGGTGTGCAGCCACGCAAAACTCACATGCATCTAATCCAAATGGGGTGGCGTGCTCAATGGACTTGAGATCAATCTGAAAGCGACCGCCCTTCATGCCCAATGTTTGCATGTATTGCGTGACTTGTTCAGAGAGTTTGGAAGCCGCATGCTGGCGTTGGAGCCGAGTCTTGAGAGCCAGTTGCTCAAATGCCTGTTGTGCTTGTTGCTGGTCTTTTTGTAGAGCATCGAGGTCTTGACTTTGTTGCAATGACTTCAATTCATCGCGCCAGTTTTGAACGGTGGAGGGCAAATCGGCGGGGGCCACACGCCAACGTTTAGACATGCTGATCCATGCTGATACCCGTGCATCAATTTGTGCAAACTGTTCGGGGTCGAGGTCGGCGTGCCGCATCCATTGGGACAAACTGCGCGATGCCTCTTGTGCCAAGGCCCAACTTTCTTGCAACATGGTGGCGATGGGGGCCAAACGTTCATCGATGGAGGAGTGGTGGTTCAAGCCCATGCTGGCCTGATGCAGTTGTTGCAACGCTCCGGCATGATCGTTGTCTAGGGCTTGTGCTGCCGCCTCGGCCGCAGCGGTAAGGTCTTGTGCGTGCGCCAAACGAGTATGCAAGGCATTGAGCTCGTCCCATTCATGGGGCTGTGGTGCCAGTTTGTCAGCTTCTGAGAGTTGCCATTTGAGTTGGTCGGTGCGCTGCAAGGCTTGTTCTTGGCTTTGCTGGGCTTGCTCTAGACGTTGTTCGCAGGTTTTGAGTGTTTCAAATGCCTCAAGCAAATGGCCGCGGCTGACGGATCCGTACTCGTCTATCAAACGCAGCTGTGATGCGGGTTGCGCCAGCGTTTGCCATGCATGTTGACCATGGATGTCAATCAGGTAATCGGCCAACTCTCTGAGTTGGGCAAGGGTGGCTGATTGACCGTTGATCCAGGCTCTGCTTTTGCCTTGTGCATCGATTTGTCGACGCAGCAGCAAACCGGGTTCGTCGTGGGCGTAACCATTTTCTTCCAGCCAGTTTTGAGCAGATGGTGGGCTGTCAAATTCGGCGCTGAGTTCACAACGTGTGCAGCCTTGACGCACCACGCCAGCATCGGCACGTTGCCCCAGTAGCAATTGCAAGGCATCGATCAAAATAGATTTGCCGGCACCTGTTTCACCCGTGAGAACCGTGAATCCTTGCCCCAATTCAATGTCAACGGTGTCGACAATGACAAAGTCTTTTAGGCTGAGTCGGTGCAGGCTCATGGTGGCGACCTTGATGTGAGGTCAACGACCCAACACAGCGTCTTCGTTCCAGCGCAATTTGCGACGCAGGGTGTCGAAGTAGCTCCACCCCTGAGGGTGTAGCAAACGCAAGGCATGTTCAGAAGTGCGCACACGCACCTGGTCACCTGGTTGTAGGCTGGCCAGGGAATGCATGTCGAAATTGGCGCAACCGTCACGTGCAGAGACCACCTCAATACACACCTCTTCGCGACACGACAAGACGATCGGTCGGTTGGTGAGGGTGTGCGGCGCAATGGGCACCATGACCCAGCCTGCGATATCGGGGTGCAAGATGGGGCCACCAGCTGACAGCGCGTATGCAGTAGAGCCAGTGGGGGTCGCCAAAATAAGGCCATCAGCCCGATGGTTGGCTACGAACCGGTCGTTGACCTTGACCTGCATTTCAATCATGCCGCTAGAAGTGCCGCGATTGACCACCACATCGTTCAGTGCTTCGGTTTGCATGATGCATTGGCCAGCGCGCCAGACGCTGGCTTGCATCATGGGGCGACGTTCTTCTACATATTCGCCCATGAGCATGGGCCGAAGGGTTTCGGTATAGCCATCCAGAGGAATATCGGTCATGAAGCCCAAACGACCTTGGTTGACTCCAATAACGGGTATGTTTTGTTTGGCCAATACGCGACCTGCACCCAGCATGGTGCCATCGCCCCCCATGATGAGAGCCAGTTGACAGTGTTGACCTAGCTCTTGAATGGGGGCGTGTTCATACCCCTTTAGACCTGTGTTGAGTGCAGTTTCGGTTTCTAAAGTGACGCGCACGCCCATTTGCGATAGAAAATCCGCGAGCCGTGCAAGGGCTTCGACAGATCCAGCAGCTTGGTATTTACCAATCAGGGCAATATGTTGAAAAGCAGGTGTGGTCATGGGTCGGTTCAAGGGCCTAGCCGTGGTGACCCTCACATCATATCCACAGAACTGGCTTTGGAGTCTGCCTACAATGCAGGTTATGTTAGACGAACGTGCAAAGTTGCTTTTAAAGGCCTTGGTTGAGCGGTACATTGCCGACGGCCAGCCCGTGGGTTCGCGCACCTTGTCAAAAGCTTCGGGCTTGGAGTTGTCGCCAGCCACCATCCGCAACGTGATGAGTGACCTAGAAGAAATGGGCTTGATCGCCAGCCCGCATACGTCGGCGGGGCGAATTCCTACTTCTCGAGGTTATCGTTTGTTTGTTGACACCATGATCATGTCGCGCACCGAAACGTTGCAAGACGCGCACGACATCGACCCCACCACCGGCTTGCAGACTTCAACCCCGCGCGCCGCCATCAGCTCTGCTGCGCAGATGTTGTCTAGCCTGTCACATTTTGTGGGAGTGGTGGCGGTTCCCAAGCGGGAGGCGGTTTTTCGACATATTGAATTTGTGGCGTTGTCCGAGCGCCGGGTTTTGATTATTTTGGTCACTCCCGAGGGTGACGTGCAAAACCAAATGATTCAAACCACCACCGATTACACATCGTCGCAGCTCACCGAAGCCTCCAATTTTTTCAATGCCCATTACGCTGGACTGTCGATTAACGAGGTTCGGGTGCGGTTGCAAGCAGAAGTGGAAAGCTTGCGTGGGGAAATCGCCGATTTGATGAAGGCAGCTGTTGATGTGGCTGGGCACGATGCTCAATCGCAACCCGAGCAACAGGTGGTCATTGCTGGGGAGCGCAATCTGTTGTCGGTCGCTGAGTTTTCGTCAGACCTGAACAATCTGCGGCGCATGTTTGACCTCTTTGAACAAAAGGCGCAATTGATGCGCTTACTTGAATCGGCATCCAATGCCGATGGGGTGCGCATATACATTGGGGGAGAGAGCCAAGTCGTGCCGTACCAAGACTTGTCTATTGTTTCGGCCCCATACGAGGTAGACGGCAAGGTGGTGGGGACGCTGGGGGTGATTGGCCCCCAACGCATGCCTTACAACCGCATGATTCAAATTGTCGACATCACCAGCAAGCTGCTGGGAAGTGCTTTGTCGGTGCCCGGCGCCAAACGCTAAGGGCCCTTCCAAGACTTTAGGTCGAGACCACAGCGGTGTCTGTGGGTGCAGGTGTGCGAATCAGGTAATCAAATGCGCTCAGGGCAGCTTTGGCGCCTTCGCCAGCAGCCACAATGATTTGCTTGTAGGGCACGGTGGTGACGTCACCTGCAGCAAATACACCGTGTACGTTGGTGTGGCATTTGGCGTCGATCACAATTTCGCCAAACTTGCTCATTTCTACGGTGCCTTTCAACCAATCGGTGTTAGGAACCAAACCGATTTGCACAAAAATACCTTCGAGTTCCACGTGATGGTCTGTGCCAGTGGCGCGGTCTTTGTAGCTGATACCGTTGACCTTTTGTCCGTCGCCCGTGATTTCGGTGGTTTGGGCGTTGGTGATGATGGTGACATTGGGCAAGCTCTTCAATTTGCTGACCAATACGGCATCGGCCTTGAGTTGATCGGCAAATTCAATGAGGGTGACATGCGACACAATGCCTGCCAAATCAATGGCAGCTTCAACGCCTGAGTTGCCACCGCCAATCACAGCCGTGCGCTTGCCTTTGAACAGTGGCCCATCACAGTGAGGGCAGTAGGCCACTCCGCGGTTTTTGTACTCTTGTTCGCCAGGCACGTTGACGTTGCGCCAGCGAGCACCAGTGGCCAATACCACGCTACGAGAACGAACCACGCCACCGTTGGCCAAGTGCACCTCCACCCATCCACCCTCTGTGGCGGCAGGCACCAAACGAGTGGCTTGCTGCATTTTCATCATGTCAACTTCGTAATGTTTGACATGGGCTTCAAGGGCTGCAGAGAGTTTGGGGCCGTCGGTTTCGAGCACGGAAATGTAGTTTTCGATCGACAGGGTGTCGTTGGTTTGGCCACCCATGCGTTCGGCAATCATGCCAGTGCGGATGCCTTTGCGAGCCGCATAAACAGCGGCAGCGGCGCCAGCAGGACCGCCGCCCACCACCAACACATCGAATGCATCTTTGGCGTTGATTTTTGCTGCATCACGTGCACCCGAGTTGGTATCGAGTTTGGCAATGACTTCTTCAACCGTCATGCGGCCCGATGCAAATACTTCCCCGTTCAAGAAGATCATGGGAACGGCCATGATTTGGCGCTCGTTCACTTCTTGTTGGAAGGCTCCGCCCTCGATAACCACGGTTTTGACTTTGGGGTTGAACACCGCCATCAAAGTCAAGGCTTGAACCACATCGGGACAGTTGTGGCAACTGAGTGACATGTAAACCTCAAACTTGTATTCACCGTCAAGTGCCTTGATCGACTCGATCACGTCGGCTTCTACTTTGGGGGGGTGTCCGCCGGTCCACAACAAGGCCAACACCAGCGATGTGAACTCGTGTCCCAAGGGAAGGCCTGCAAAACGAACGCCTCGGGTTTCACCGGCTCGTGCAATCACAAACGAGGGCGAGCGTGCATCGGTGCCTTGAGTGTTGAGGGTCACCTTGTCAGACAAGCTGACAATGGTTTCGAGCAACTCGCGCATTTGCTTGCTGGTGTCATCTTCGCCCAGAGTGGCGATTAATTGAATGGGCTGGCGCAACAAAGCCAAGTACTGTTGCAATTGCGCTTGAAGGGTGTTGTCGAGCATGAGAGTTTCCTGATTGAGGTGAGCCATGAACCCAGGGTGGATCGGCTTGAATGGGTTGTGCAAAACGCGCGAAGGCCCCGCGCTTTGCACAACGCCCTGCAGGGCAGGGCATTGAGAAAGACCCAGATTAGATCTTGCCGACCAGGTCGATAGAGGGAGCCAGAGTTTGAGCGCCTTCTTTCCATTTGGCGGGGCACACTTGGCCGGGGTTGGCGGCAGTGTACTGAGCCGCTTTGAGCTTGCGCAGGGTTTCAGACACGTCACGGGCGATTTCGTTGGAATGTACTTCCATGGTTTTGATCACGCCATCGGGGTTGACGATGAAGGTGCCGCGCAAAGCCAGACCTTCTTCGGGGATGTGCACGCCAAATGCGTTGGTCAGTGCGTGTGTGGGGTCACCAACCAGGGGGAACTTCGCTTTGCCCACGGCGTCAGAGGTTTCGTGCCACACTTTGTGTGAGAAGTGGGTGTCGGTGGTCACAATGTAAACCTCGGCACCTGCTTTTTGGAATTCAGCGTAGTTATTGGCAGCGTCTTCGATTTCGGTGGGGCAGTTAAAGGTAAAAGCTGCAGGCATGAAAATCAGCACAGACCACTTGCCTTTGAGGCTGGCTTCTGACACTTCAATGAATTCGCCTTTGCCAGTGCGGTTCACAAAAGCCTGTGTTTTGAACGGTTGAACGTGGGTATTGATCAAAGACATGACATTTCCTTGTTGGGATGAGGTGATAAAGGGACTACCATGAGAAAAACACACACAACAGTTGATGTTTTTGGAGTTGTGTGAAGCTATCAAAGCTGCGTTTAACTCACCGACATCTATCGTAAACCCGAATATTCCCGATATCGCGATAGGGTGAATTGATAATTTCCAATCTCGTTGATAGGTTTTGTTTATCGGTCGTGAAAATGGACAGAATTCATATGTGTGCGAAGTGGTTCAAAGCCGGTTTGCTGATGATGTGTTTGATGGGAAGTGCAATGACTCAAGCTGCCAAAACAGACTTTGTGGTGTTGGGCATGGGGTGCTTTTGGGGCGCAGAAAAGCGCATGTCAGAAGTTCCAGGCGTGCTCGACGTAGAAAGTGGATACGCCAATGGCGAAATCAAGGGCACATACGATGGCGTGCTCATGCTTGAACGAGCCCGTCAATTGGGCGTCAGCAAGGCTCGCAACCATGCCGAGGTGGTGAAGGTCACCTTTGATCCGGCCAAAGTCAGTTTGGAAAGAATATTGGCTGCTTTTTGGGAAAACCATGATCCCACACAAGGCAACCGCCAAGGCAATGACGTGGGAAGCAATTACCGCAGCGCCATTTACACCAATAGTTCGGCGCAACAACAAACCGCACTGAAAACCCGAGATGCTTATCAACTGGCCTTGAACAAAGCTGGCAAATCCCGCATCACCACCGAAATTGAACCTTTGCAAACCTATTTCAAAGCTGAGGAATATCACCAAAATTACTTGGTCAAAAATCCCGATGGCTACTGCGGTTTGGGAGGGACTGGAGTCCAATACCCTGCTGAAGCTAGGACAGCAGCGAAACCCAAAGCTGCATTCGCACCCGCTGTTGAACTAGACGGAGCCAAGTTGTCCAAAGGCAAGCAGTTGGTGGTGTATGAGTCGGCTTATTGCGCTTATTGCAAGCTGTTTAAAAAAGAAGTGCTCGATACCTGGAAGTCACCTGTGCCATTTGTTCGTACCGAGCAGGTCACAGCCCCAAAAGGTTGGAAGCTAGAAAAGCCGTTGCAAGCCACCCCCACCATCGTGTTGTTTGATCAAGGCAAAGAGGTGTCCCGATTCACGGGGTATCAATCTTCCGAGCTTCAGCGTTTTTGGAAATGGTTGGGTCATGCCATTTTGACGCCCGAGCAACAACGCATCGCATTTGAGCAAGGAACCGAGCGTCCATTCACAGGTTCACATCTCGATGAAAAACGGTCTGGGTTTTATGTAGACCCCATCACCGGTAAACCTCTATTCAGAAGCGACACCAAGTTTGACAGTGGCTCTGGGTGGCCCAGCTTTTTCAATCCCGTAGATGGAGCGCTGACCTACCACCGCGATGTGTCACATGGCATGGTGCGTGTGGAGGTGCGAAGCGCCAGTTCCGGTATTCATTTGGGGCACGTCTTTGACGATGGCCCACCACCCACGGGCAAGCGTTATTGCATCAACGGGGATGTGCTGAAGTTTGTTGCCGACTGAGTTGTTTGATTTAAATCATGACGTGTATACGATTTTTGACCGAACATCAGAACCAAGTTCAAGGGTCAAAAGGAACACATCATGAAATTACTTACCGAACTGCTTGCCACCCCAGAGGGCCTGATGAGTTTTATCGTCATCGTCTTCATGCTGGGGATGTTGGGTTTCTTTTTGCGTCTGTTTCTGAGCAAAACCAACGCACCAGGCAAAGACTGAACGGTAGAAGGGCCCCAAGTGGAGGGGCCATGGAATCGTTTTATGATGTGTGACATGAAACGATTGCGTCAACGTTCGATGCCCGCATGGCTGGCCATGTGGGTTTTGGTGTTGCAATCGTGGTGGCCTGCGCTTTCGCACGCCATGGTCGATGCGACCCAAAACCAGTGGGTAGAGGTTTGTACGCAAACCGGAATGGCTTGGGTGCGCGCCCAACCTTCCTCCACCGATCAATCCGCTGTCCCACCATCTGATACCACTCCCAAACCATGTCAGTGGTGTCTGACACATGGTTCTTTGGGACATGGCTTGGTGAGTGAGTTGCCCGCCTGGCAATTGCTCTCACTTCATGAATCAATTCCCGCAGCGGTTTTGGTTTCAACTGCATCTTCAAAATGGAACTGGCGCCAGCAGGCGCGTGCCCCCCCTTTCTCACACTGAATTCAACCATGACAGGGAAAGAAGTTGTCTTGCCCTGTTTGAAGATTTGTTCGTGTAGTGAAGGTTCACAATGAAGATACAACGACGTGCCTGGATGGCTGCTGCTGTGTTGGGGTTGAGTGGAGTGTTGATCGGCTGTGATGTCGTCGACAAAGCCATGACGCCGGGCTTTAAGGGACTCGATATCACCGGCTCGCCTTGGGGCAAAACGCTAGAGCTCACCGATCAATACGGTCAACGCCGCAGCCTGAGTGATTTTTCAGGCAAGGTGGTGATGCTGTATTTTGGTTTTGTCCAATGCCCCGATGTCTGCCCCACAGCGCTGACACGTGCCAGTGAGGTGATGAAGGCCTTGGGGCCCGATGCCAAACGTGTGCAGTTGTTGTTTGTCACGGTGGATCCTGAACGAGACACCCCCGAAATGCTTAAGGAATACATGGCGGCATTCGACCCCAGTTTCTTGGCGCTCACGGGTTCGGCGGCTGATATACGCAAAGCCGCTGACGAGTTCAAGATTTACTACAAGCAAGTGCCCACAGGCGGTAGCTACACCATGGATCACACAGCGTCCACTTATTTGTTTGATGCAAAAGGATACTTGCGCATCATGCTTCGACACGAACAAACCGCTGACGATTACACCTCAGACATTCGAAAACTGTTGTCTGAAAACCAGCCTTGATTTTTTGGAAAGAATTTTTATGAAAACATTTATTTTGGCCGCAACGATGTTGGCCAGCACTTCTGTATGGGCGCAAGTCAACATCAAAGTTGAAGAGCCATGGGTTAGGGGAACTGTGATGGGTCAACAGGCCACAGGTGCTTTTATGCGCATCACAGCAGAAAAAAATGCGCGATTGGTAGCTGCTAAGTCACCTGTTGCGGGCTTGGTCGAAATTCACGAAATGGCCATGGTGAACGATGTGATGAAAATGCGTCAAATTCCAGGTCTTGATTTGGCCGCAGGTCGTGCCATGGAACTCAAACCGGGTGGCTACCACGTGATGCTGATGGAGTTGAAGCAAACCATGAAGGGCGGCGAGCAAGTGCCCATTACCTTGGTGTTTGAAGACGATGCGAAAAAGCGTTTTGAAGTGGCCGTGAAGGCTCCTGTGACAGCCTTGGGTGGCGGCAACGCGCCTGCCATGAATCAAAACCATACAACCCATCAGCATTAATGGACAAGGAATACACATCATGAAGACAACTTTCAAAACCATCGGCGTCGTTGTGTCGGCTGCATTGCTGTCCGCCTCTTTCACCTTGGCACAAGCCAAGTCAGTGCCAGGCGATGCCGCTATCCCCATTGCAGAACTGATGCCGTTGACCATGCGCTACGAAGCCGATCTGAAGCTTAGCGCCGACCAACTCAAGGCCTTAGATTCATACAAAAAAGATGCCATGCCCAAGCGTTTAAAAATTCAACAAGAAATTTTGGACGCACGCTCTGCCTTGCGTCTCAGCATGCTGGAAGGCAAACCGCAGGTTGAGCGTGAAGCGTTGATGAAGCGTGTTGTGGATGCAGAGATGGCACATTTGAAGGCAAGAAATACCTGTGTCGATAATATGAAAGCAGTGCTGTCGAGCGAACAATATCAACAGTTGGTCAATTTATATCTGCAAGGTCTGCGATGATCTATTGCTCTTAAGAGCCACCTTTTAGGTCCTTAAGACTGGCTTCATTTTTGTCACTCAGACTTCCTTTCTAGGAGGTCCGAGTGACATGCATATATTTAGTTTCATTCAACAGCTCAAGCTGTTGCCCCACATAGCTTCTGCTTCAATCATCTTCATTAGCACGTTGTCTTACGCTGGAAGTATTCAATCGGAGTTGCAAAGATTTGAATCACTTGCTGGCAAACGTGGAGACGCCCAGAAGGGACAAGATTTTTTCACCAAAAAACATGCCAACGATTGGTCGTGTTCCACTTGCCACCTCAACCCTCCCAATCGTGTCGGCAAACATGACGTAACCGGCAAGCGCATTGAACCGTTGGCCCCAGCAGCCAATCCCCTTCGGTTCACAGACTCTCAAGAAGTTGACAAGTGGTTCAAGCGAAATTGCAAAGACGTACTAGAGCGTGAGTGTTCTTCATCTGAAAAAGCAGATGTTTTGGCTTTTCTCAAGGGAGTTTCGAAATGAAAAAAGTGGTTGGCGGACTGTTTTTGTCTCTATTGGCGATGCAGGCGTATGCGGATCGAGGGCGGATCCAAGATCCAGTTCCTGTTGAGTATCAAAAGGAGTGTGGTAGTTGCCATGTCGCTTTTCCTGCTTGGGGACTTGATGCCCAAAGTTGGAAACAAATGATGACTCAGTTAGATCGTCATTATGGAAGTGATGCAAGCCTATCTGAACCACTTAGAAGCAAAATTGCAAATTACTTGCAAGCGCAATCAGTGAAAGGCAAGAGCAGAAGCGCAATCCCTGACAAAGATTTGCGCATGACTCAGACAGCTTGGTTTAAAAAAGAGCACCGCAAGGTACGAGCAACTGAATGGAGCTCGGTCAAAGTGAAGACAGCCAGCAATTGTGTGGCTTGTCATCAAGGTGCAGCTTCAGGACTTTACGATGACGAAGATTGAAGAGATGCGCCAACGTCGTGTGACAGACAGGCATCTTCGGACTTGGCATTGGGTCACCGCTTTTTCATTTGCAGCGGCGTATCTGACCGGAGAAAGTGAACGTTGGAAAATTATCCATGTGACGCTTGGCTACACCTTGGTGTTGCTTTTGGTGTGGCGAGCTATATGGGGTATTTGGGGTCCCAAGCCATTGCAATTTCAAGTTTGGAAACAGCGATTGCACATTTTTTTTCAACTGATACGAGAAGGTCCACAGGGGTGGACGCGGTGGCAGTCTTGGCAGGTTCCTGTGATTGGTGCCTCAGTTGTCGTGGTCATGATGATGTTGATCCCGCTGGTCACCTCTGGTTACCTGATTTATCACGAGTGGGGTGGAGATTGGCTTGAAGAAGTACATGAATTGTTTGGCAATCTCATGGTGATGGGAGTCGTCATTCATGTACTGGGATTGTTGGTATTTGGAATGGTTCGCCGAAAAAACTTGATACAGCCTATGGTGTTTGGAACCATGAAGGGGGCAGGCCCGGATTTGATTAAATCGCAAAAAACCATTTGGGCGCTGGTATTGGTTTCTTTGATTCTTGGATTCTGGGGGTGGCAATGGAGTGCGGTCCCAGAATTAAGAGGAGAAAAAGAAGCCACGCGCATGACACAATGGCTTCATCCCATAGACCAAGTAAGCGACAGCTCGTCGCAAAATTGAGGGCCAGATTGTCATGAGAGTCCTGTTGGCAGAAGACGATTTGTTGTTAGGCGAAGGTATCAAGACTGGTCTTGAATTGCTTGGATTCTCGGTTGACTGGGTTCGTGACGGGTATGCGGCCGAGCGTGAATTGAGTCTATGTGAGCATGAAGCAGCCATTCTGGATTTGGGCTTGCCAAGGATGCAGGGCATGCAGGTTCTTAAAGAAGTTCGGGCTAAAAAAATCCCAGTTCCAGTACTGATTCTGACGGCTCAAGATGCGTTGCCATTGAAAATTGAAGGACTGGACAGGGGGGCCGATGATTATCTGGTGAAGCCCGTTGATTTAATGGAGCTTGCAGCACGGTTGAGAGCGTTAGTCAGACGCTCTCACGGAAGAACAGAGTCGGCTCTTGATTTAGGTCTTTTGCAAATTGAGCTGGATACTCGGACGGTCTACTGGAGTGAAGAGAAAGTTGACTTGTCGACCAGGGAGTTTGACTTGTTGAAGGTTCTGGCCTTGAGTGCAGGTCGGGTGTTAACGCGTTCACAAGTAGAAACTCAACTTTATTCTTGGGGCAAAGAGGTCAATAGCAACGCCATTGAAGTTCATGTTTCAAATTTGCGTCGCAAGCTAGCGCCTCGTGTCATTGAAACATTAAGAGGCGTTGGCTATCGCATGCCCAAAACAATTGGTCCGCAAGCATGATGAAAATGCCTCGCTTTTTCTCACTGAATTCTTTGCAAGCAAGATTAACCATGGCGCTAGTGGGCCTGACCGCCATGCTATGGATGTTTGTACTGCTCTATACCGGAATCAAAACGTCGAACCAAATTTCTGAGTTGTTGGATGCACACTTGGCCCAAACAGCTTCCGTTTTGGCCTCTACTGTTGGGGAAGCCGACGATGATGATTTCACTTTGGCCCCGATCCTGCACAAATATCAGCCGCGCGTTGCGTATCAAATTTGGCATAAGACAGATCTATTTTCTAGGTCTAGTCAAGCCCCCAATTTGCCGATGATGCCTTTGGGGTCTAAAGGGATCTCTGATGTGAATTTGAATGGCCACGCGTGGCGAGTGTTTGCAACGGAAGGGCACGAAGATCACGTATGGATTCAAGTGGCAGAGAAGTCCGAAGCCCGACAAGCCATTGTTTGGGCTGGTCTTCAGGCCGCCATTACCCCCATGTTGTTGTCACTGCCCATCATGCTTCTTTTGATTGGGTTGGTGATTCGTTGGCTGGTCAAACCGCTGATGCGTTTAAGCGACCAAGTGAGCGTGAGAAAGGCTCAAGACACATCGCCGTTTTCGACAGATGAAGTGCCAAGTGAAGTCAAGCCATTGGTTGATGCTTTAAACCTATGGGGGCATCGGGTCAGCCAAGCCCTGCAGAGAGAGCAGCAACTCACAGCAGATGCTGCGCATGAATTAAGAACCCCCGTTGCAGCGATGCGCATGCAAGCTCAAGTGGCGCTGGGTTCAACGCAAGAGGCTCAACGTCGGCAAGCACTTGAACAAGTGATTGCAGCGGCTGATAAGGCTTCGCACGTGATGGGTCAATTGCTGGAACTTGCTCGTCTAGAAAAAGAGGTCGGCAGACAAGCGTCGATGAAATGTGATGCAGTGTTGGAGACTCAAAATGTCGTGGCCATGCTTATTTCTGCACATTCTTTAGATCGAGCCGACCATCTGGAATTGCAGGCACCCAATCAATTGAGCGTGCAGATGAACCATGGACAACTTTCCATGTTGGTTCGAAACTTGCTTGACAATGCCATTCGTTATGCTTGGGGAAAAGGACCTATCCGTCTGCGTTGGTTCCATGGAATAGATGGTTCTGTATGCTTCGAAATAGAAGACAGTGGCCCGGGTTTAGATGATGATGGCCTGAAAAGATTGGGACAAAGGTTTTACAGAGGAGCTGATAATCAACACGTCACTGGAAGCGGTTTGGGATGGTCTATCGTTCAAGAAATCTGTAAACAGAACCACCTGAATTGGGAAGTCACGCATTCAGCAATGGGTGGTCTCAAAGTTTTGATCTCAGGATTTAAATTATCTCGTTCTGTATGAAGCGTGACACACCATGCAGTTCATGGTGAGCAGATTCAGTTTGGGCATGATTTGATTCAGATCTTGCGATTGACATGCTTGAGCAAATTCACTCGCAGCGCGATGGCCATCTTTGCCGATGGCATTCATTTCTTTAGGCATTTGTGGTCCAGGTCTGGCCACCACTGGTAAATCTGCGTTTTTGCCCATAGCAGATTCACCCATAGACATTTCTGCGAGTTCTCCAGCCTCAAGATATTTCTTCTCGCCTAGAAGAGCCATGATTTGGTGCAGGGCAACTAAATTGTCAATCATTTCTTGTTTCAAGGTGGCTTGTGCTTCAGGTGTCAGAGGTACCAACTGACGATAGTCTTGAGCAATGGCGTGAGGCCAAGGTAAAGAGACGATGAGAAAAACAGTAAAAATGAGTTTTTTCATTTGATTCAAACGATTGGTGTCTATTAATCAATTAGAGGTGATTCCATACAATTTCAAATTGATAAAAGTTAACCACCATCAAAATTGACTATCTATAGGCCACGTGGTTGAGATCGTGGGCCACATGGTTGAGATGGGCTGCCAAGCCACCCCCTTCACGAGCAATCAGTTGAAACTCCCATGCGTGGTTGCGAGCCAATGCCACCACAATAGCCAAGCCCAGACCGTGGCCACCTTTTCCTGCGCTGCTTCTTGCCTTGTCCATGCGTTCAAAAGGTCGTAGCATCGATTCGATTTGATCGCTCGGAATACCGGGCCCTCGGTCAAGAATGCAGATATTCAATAAGCCTTGTTTCCAGTGAGACTGAAGTTCAATGGGCGAGTCACTCGCATCGTATTGAACGGCGTTTCGCAGCAGGTTCATGATGGCGCGTTGTAAAGCGATGGGCGCCACCAACACTTCGTTCGGAATGGCGGGATCAACCATTACTTGCACTCGATCGTTGAGATTTTCTTGTTCGATCAAATGGTTGATCCAGCTTCTCCAATGGATGGTGGTAGGGGGGTCATTTTCGAGTCCCTTGGCCAGTTCCATGACCTGCCCGATCAATGTATTCATGTGCTCCACGTCTTGTTGCAATTTATCAATCAACGCTGGACTAGGTGCGGTTCGAATCATCTCAAGGCCAAGATTGAGTCTAGCCAATGGACTGCGCAAATCGTGAGAAATGCCTGCAAAGAGAACGGTACGAGAAGTCAGCAGGGCATCGACTTGCCGTGACAGCTCAACAAATTCATGATGCAGAGACTTGATTTCTAAGGGCGCATCAATGGGTGCGGTCTTCGGTTGCTCGCCTCGGCTCATGGCTACAACGGATTCTTGCAAATTCAGCAGGGGCTTGGTCATTCGACGAGAAAGCCAAATAGCGCTGACCAGGGTGAGCACCAGGCCTGTGGCAAGACTTAGCAAAAATGCCAGAACGGGTGACGTATTGACACGCTCCTCGGAGACGGCAATCCACAAACCATCTCGGCCGGCAGGCAACCAACTCCAGTACCAATCAATTTGACGTTCATCGGTTTGGCGCAATAGCTCGGTGGGCTGCTTGATTCGAGCCCCCACTTCGTCTTCGAGCAGATTAAAAAATAGAGGGTGACTGGAGTGGGTGGCTTGAAAAGGCAGTGGATGTGGTTGGACACGCAATTGATGGTTGCGCAAAAGTTCTTCTTCAAATGCCAAGCGGGTTTCTGGCGGCAGTTCAGACCAAGTTTGTGCACTGAGCACCATCAGCGCTGCGAGATCGCTGGCCGTGCGTTGAGCCAAGGGTTTAAGTACAAACCACGCAAAAAAAGCAGCTGTGATTAACTGAACTAATAACAGTGAACCCAATAAGGTCCAGAAGGTTTGACGCGTGAATGTCACACCACGGGCCATGATGTCATCCCTGAGGATTGAAAAGATACCCCTCGCCCCTGACCGTTTTAATGAAGGTTGGGTGTGCAGGATCAATTTCAATTTTTTTACGCAATCGTGTGACCCGGTTGTCTATGCTGCGGTCATATGGGTCTCGTTCATAGCCCTTGAGCAAATCCATCAACACGTCTCGGCTCAGCACGCGAAGGGGGCGTTTGACAAAAACTTCAAGCAAATCAAATTCGGCAGATGTCAGTTCGATGATCTGGTTTTCTTTCCACAAACTGCGCGACTCTGGTTGCAATCGATACATGCCAAACGACAGGGAAGACGTTTGTGTGGCGTGATCGGGCAGGTGTTGCCTGCGCAGCAAAGCGCGAATACGGGCCAGTAATTCGCGAGGTCCAAACGGTTTGGCCATGTAGTCGTCTGCACCCACTTCAAGACCGATCACTCGATCCATTTCGTCGCCTCTGGCAGACAACATCAGAACTGGGGTTGACCCTTGCGTTTTGATGTATCGGGTCAGCGTGAGGCCATCTTCGCCAGGAAGCATCAGATCCATGATGATCAAATCTGGCGCGTGCAAGCTGATGGCCTGTTTCATAGAAGAACCGTCTGTGGCAGTTCGCACCACAAAACCCTGACCTTCTAGGTAAGTCTTGAGCATATCTAGCAAATCGGTATCGTCGTCTACGACAAGTAGGCTAGAGGCTTGAATATCGTTCATGGTATGAGTTTAGGCCACTTCACTGGGTCAGATTCACGACGACCTTGTGTTGATACAAATCGATACATTCGAGTGACACAATCTTACGCATTGAAACGTTTGGGACAAAGTGCAGATACAGATGAATCGCATGATTGCATCACTGACAACGAAAACACCATGAACTCCTTCACTACTTCGCAACGTATCGCTTCATCGCTTGGGCTTGGGCTCATGTTGATGCAATCCGTTGCGGCACAAGTGGCACATGTTCCGGGCCTTCAGTTGCAGTTACCGCCAGCTGGCGCTGTTCAACCCCATGTGGCGCAGCGTGCCAATGGTCAGGAGCTTTGGGTGATCGATGAGAACGGTCAACTTCAGCCTACTCAACCAGAAGCACCTCGCGCCTTGCCCTATGGCAGTGGTTATGAATCGCGTCAATCGTCGGGAGCTGCAAGAGGTGCTGGAGCGTCGGGTGGCTCTGGTCGTGGTCGGGGTCGGTGAGTGTTCAACTTTGAAAGATTCATCATGAAATCCATTACTTCTGCTCTTTTATTGATCTCTGCGTTAGCCGTGACAGGCGCTGTTCAGGCCAAGGGTCCTCACGGATCTGGAGCTGGTGGAGGCACGGGATACGGTCGCAGCGCAGATGCCTCTGCATCGGGCACCATGACGCAACGTCGCACACAAGATCCTTCGTTGCACGAGGGTGAAATCGGTGTTCCACGTCGAGATCGACTGCACACCCAGACACCCGTAATCGCCGATCCTGTTGTGGTCGATTCTTCGGTTGTTGTGTCTCAGTAACTTCCCCAGATTCCATTTTTTCGGAGCACCATCATGAACATCAAGCACACGTTGTGGCTGGCAGGTATGGCTTTGTTTTCATCAAGCGTCGTTCAGGCACAAGAAATGGCCAAGGTGATCAGTTCCACGCCTATCATTCGCCATGTACAGGTCTCTAAGCAGGTTTGTTCTGTGCAGCCAGTGGTGGTGCAGCCGCAAAAGTCTGGTGCCGGTGCTCTCATGGGAGCGATTGCCGGAGGTGCCATTGGAAATGCAGTCACCGACGGTCGAGGTCAGGCTGCAGCCACTATGCTGGGTTTGGTCGGTGGTGCCATCATGGGCGATCGCATCGAGGGGGCGCCACCTGCACAAGTGCAAAACGTACAGCAATGTCAGTGGCAAACCGTCACTGAACCGCAAATCAGTGGATACCGCGTGGTTTATGAGTATGCTGGCAAACAGTACATCACTGAAATGTCACAGGATCCTGGTCCCCATCTGCCCTTGAGCGTCCAGCCGGTGATGCCGAGTTCTGCCGTACAACCGACATCTGCTGTCTATCCGATGTTGGCGCAGGCTCCGTTGGTCGTTGCCCAGCCTGCAAGACCCGCTGTGCTATTGAACTTCACATACGGCTGGCCGAACCGCTCTGAGCGTTGGTTCCACCGTTAAAAACTGTGGTGAAATGGCGTGATGAATAGCACGCCATCATTCACCATTCATCAATTGCAACTGGGCATGACAGCCGAGTTTGTTAAAACGTTCACCCAGCAAGATGTAGACGATTTTGCTCGAGTCAGCGGCGACTGCAACCCTGTTCATCTAGATGCAGAGTTTGCGGCTCAATCTCGCTTTGGTCGACCTATTGCGCATGGCATGCTCACCGCCAGTCTGATCTCTGCGTGTTTGGGGCAACGATTGCCTGGCCAAGGCACTGTTTATTTGTCACAGTCGGTGCGGTTCATGGCGCCGGTGTACCCGGGCGAAGAAATTAAGGCCCAAGTGACGGTGATGGAACTGCTTGAAAGCAAAAACCGTGTGCGTTTGCAAACCCAATGCTGGATCAACGATAAGCTGGTCCTTGAAGGTGAAGCTTGGGTGATGGCCCCGACCTAAATTTTTTGTGTACATCCTGACGGATTTGTCAAGAAAATGTTTCCTGTTCATCTGAGGATTTGGTTCAGATTGGGAGCAAAATCTTTGAATGCTTTGCAAAGGGCAAGGCATCATGAGACAAACCAATCAAACAGCAGGGGGGGACAACACCATGGCCAAAATTGTGGTGCTTGGGGCAGGTATTTCTGGTCACACGGCGGCGCGGTATCTCAACCGTTATTTGGGTAAACAACACGAAATTGTCGTGATTTCACCCAAACCCAATTGGAATTGGGTGCCCTCTAATATTTGGGTGGGCGTAGGCCAAATGCAGGTCAAAGACGTGAACTTTGATTTGGCCAACATCTACAAAAAAACCCACGTTCAATTCAAACAAGCCAAGGCGGTTTCGGTACACCCTGAAGGCGGTGAAAAAAGCCAACGTCCGTATGTGACGGTTGAATACACGTTGCCTGGTCGCGAGGGCGAAGTGGAAGTGGTGGATTACGACTACCTCATCAACGCCACCGGTCCCAAATTGAATTTTGCGGCCACCGAAGGTTTGGGCCCAGACCACGGACACACCGTTTCAGTTTGTACAGCAGAGCACGCCAAAGAAGCCAACGAAAAGCTTCAAGTGGTGATCGATGCCATGCGTCGAGGCGAGCGCAAAACCATTGTGATTGGCACGGGGCATGGCATGTGCACCTGCCAAGGGGCAGCGTTTGAATACATCTACAACGTTGAGTATGTATTGCGCGAAGCTGGTGTGCGCGACAAAGCCCGATTGGTATGGATCAGCAACGAGTACGAGCTGGGTGACTTTGGCATGGGTGGTGTGCACATTGAGCGTGGTGGCTACATCACCAATGGCAAAACCTTTGCCGAGTCACTCATGGTCGAGCGCGGCATTGAGTGGATCACTCGCGCCCACGTGAAAAAAGTAGAAGCTGGAAAAATCCATTACGAGCAGCTTGATGGCTCGTTTCACGAGTTGGAGTTTGATTTCTCGATGTTGATTCCCCCGTTTGCGGGTGTGGGGTTAAAGGCCTACAACGCCACTGGCGAAGACATCACTCCCCAAGTGTTTGCGCCCAACGGATTCATGAAGGTCGATGCCGACTACACGGCCCGTCCTTATGCGGAGTGGAGTGCCAACGATTGGCCCAAAACTTACCAAAACCCAAGCTACAAAAACATGTTTGCTGTGGGTATTGCCTTTGCGCCACCTCACCCCATTAGCAAACCCATGCAAAGTCCTAATGGCACCGCTATCAATCCCACACCTCCTCGCACAGGCATGCCTTCTGCGGCGATGGCCATTGCAGTTGCCAAGAGTGTGCGTGACATGATCAACGGAGCCGCTGGCCCTACCCATCAGGCCTCTATGGCCAAAATGGGCGCTGCGTGTGTGGCTTCGACCGGGTCTCACATTTTCAAAGGGTCTGCTGCCACCATGACGGTGTTTCCCGTGGTGCCCGATTACGACACGTATCCCGAATACGGTCGCGATATCAACCTAACGTTCGGTGAAATTGGCTTGGCAGGGCACTGGATGAAATACATCCTCCACCACACCTTCATTTATCAAGCCAACCTCAAGCCCGGCTGGAAGCTTTTGCCCGATTGATGAGGTTGTTTCAGTGGATCGAATCGAAACGTTTGAATGAAAGAACAGAACATGAGCAAAGCTGCCAACAAAGAACCCTACCAGCAAGCCTACTATCCGCCTGTTCCCACAGGTTTTACCCGATCCATGCGGACCAATCCGTTGTGGCAACTGGTTCGATTTGTGGTGATCAATCTAAAAATGCTCAAGCTGATGCGCAAGTCGCACTAACTTAGCCACGCTAAAACAAAAAGCCAACCCCGAAAGAGGTTGGCTTTTTTCATGTTGGTGGGCCCCCCGAGAGTCGAACTCGGCACCAACGGATTATGAGTCCGCTGCTCTAACCAAGCATGAGCTAGAGGCCCCAGATTAAAGAATCAAGCCATAGATTCTATCTGCTGCCTGTGGTCGATTGAGAAAAGAGCACCAATTGCGTTCATGAGAACGTTTGATCGTGCTTGAGCGTCAAATTATTGTTTTAAGTCAAGTGATATTCGGGTGATCTGGGTTAAATCTATGTGAGAATCATTACTAATTAAAAAGCAAGCTCTCTTCACATGCAACTCAAAGACCTGTCGCCCGGTGCCAAAGCCAAAGTGTTGGCTTTGTCAAAAGCCGATATGCATTACCGACGCAAATTGCTCACCATGGGCTTGACCCCAGGTACAGAGCTCACGGTGGTTCGCATGGCACCCATGGGTGACCCTATTGAGATCAAGTTGCGAGGATTTTCAATGACCTTGCGCAAGGCCGAGGCAGAGGCCATGACCATAGAAGTCATGGCATGACGCGCTCAGATCGACCTTTTGTGATTGGTTTGGTGGGCAACCCCAACTGTGGAAAAACGACGCTCTTCAATGCGCTGACGGGTTCCAAGCAAAAAGTGGGCAACTGGCCTGGTGTCACCGTTGAGCGAAAAGAGGGCGAATACATTCATCAGCATCGACGCGTCAGCGTGGTTGATTTGCCTGGCACGTATTCGCTAGATGTCGTTGATTTGGCGGTGTCGCTAGATGAAAAAGTAGCACGAGATTTTGTGCATGCCAAAGAAGCCAGTTTGCTGGTCAATATTGTTGACGCTTCAAACCTGGAGCGTAATTTTTACCTGACCATGCAACTGAGTGAAATGGGAGTGCCCATGGTACTCGCACTCAACATGAGCGATGTGGCCTTGAGCAAAGGCTTATTGGTCAATGCCGAACAACTGAGCCGCCAACTGGGTGTGCCGGTCATTGAAGTGGTGGCATCCAGTGGCAAAGGTATTGAAGCGTTGAAATATGCCATTGAAGAGGCGGTTGATCATCCTGTGGTGCCACATGTCAAAGTGGACTATCCAGAAGCGTTGACTCAAGCCATTGACCAGCTGGAGTTGAGCCTGGTGGAAATAATGCCGCAATTGGCGCAAGATGCGTCGTGGTTGTGTGTTCGGCTATTGGAGGGAGATGAGCTGGCCCATGCCATGGTTCCGGTTGATGTGTCCAAGCTAGCTCGTCAAATGGCTGCAGACTTGGGCGGAGATGTCGATATTTGGGTGGCAGATGCCCGCTACCGTGCAGCGCACGAGTTGGTGCAGGCCAGTGTGACCGAAGTTGGCAAAGTCAGCAAAGACATAACCGAGCAAATTGACCGCTGGGTCTTGAACCGATGGTTGGGTATTCCGATTTTTTTGGTGTTCATGTACCTGATGTTTTTGTTCACCATCAACATCGGCGGCGCATTCATCGATTTCTTTGACTTGGCCGTTGGGGCCTTGTTGGTTGATGGTTTGGGACAGTGGATGTCCAGCTTAGGGTCGCCAGATTGGTTGGTGGTGCTGTTGGCCAATGGGGTAGGTGGAGGCATTCAAACCGTCGCCACGTTTATTCCAGTGATCGGTTTTTTGTATTTGTTTTTGTCGGTTCTTGAGGACTCGGGTTACATGGCACGAGCGGCTTTTGTGATGGACCGATTCATGCGTTGGTTGGGGTTGCCGGGCAAAAGTTTTGTTCCTCTGATTGTGGGATTTGGTTGCAATGTGCCGGCCATCATGGCCACCCGCACGCTTGAGCATCAAAAAGATCGATTGCTGACCATCGCCATGGCACCGTTTATGTCATGTGGGGCACGTTTGCCGGTGTATGTGTTGTTTGCTGCAGCATTTTTTTCAAGCAACGCACAAAACGTCGTATTTGGTTTGTATTTGGCTGGCATTGCATTGGCGGTGGTCACGGGGTTGCTTTTACGAAACACCTTGTTTCAAGGAGAAGCGACACCCTTCATCATGGAACTGCCTTCGTACCATGTTCCTTCGTTCAAAGGTATTGTGATTCACACATGGCATCGCTTGAAGGGCTTTGTGGTGAACGCAGGTCAGTTGATTGTTCCAATGGTGTTGGTTCTGAATGTGCTGAGCTCTACCGGCACCGACGGTTCGTTTGGCAATGACAACACCGATCGATCGGTGTTGTCGTCGATCGGTCGTTTGATTGCACCAGCGTTTTCGCCTTTGGGGTTGAACGAAGACAATTGGCCAGCGGCAGTGGGAATTTTTACGGGTGTGTTGGCTAAAGAGGCGTTGGTGGGCACACTAGACGCCACCTACACCGCACTGGCGCAGTCTGATGCCAAAGAAGCTGCTCAGGCTTTGGGTCAGACGCTGCCCGAGCCGCCTCCATTTGTGTTGTCTGCCGCTTTGACAGAGGCAGTCGATAGCATTCCGAACAACTTGGCAGATGCGCTGGGTTCATGGGCCGACCCCTTGGGGCTGTCAGCGGTTGATGCCAGCGATCAAGAGTCGGTGGCACAAGAGCACGATGTGTCATCAGACACGTTTGGTGCCATGGCGGCGCGCTTTGATGGGGCAGCGGGAGCAATGGCCTACCTGCTGTTTATTTTGCTTTATATGCCATGTACAGCTGCCATTGCCAGCGTTTACCAAGAGTCAGGTTGGCGTTGGACCTTGTTTGTGGGTTGGTGGACGACTGGTTTGGCATATGGTGTATCGACCTTGTATTACCAAATTAGCACGTACGTATGGCATCCCCAATCGACATGGATGTGGGTGGGTGTGATTGCCAGCATTTACTTGTTGGTCTGGCTGTTTCTCAAGCATGCAGGTCGAACCATCTTTCGTGTCAACCCGTCTTGAACAAAGTTCAGCCTAGGATCAAACACCATGCTCAGCACCCTGATGGAAACGCTACAAAAGCATCGCAGAGCCAGTTCAATTGACATGGCTCATGCGCTTGACTCTACCCCCGAGGCGGTGGAGGGCATGCTCGAGCGGTTGGTACAAAAAGGCAAGGTCAAGAAGTTGCCAGCGGGTACGGCCTGCGGTGGAGGCTGCAACAAATGCGATCTCTCGCAAGTGAAGTTGTACGAGTGGATCGAACCCCCTTCAGCATGAAGGGGATGACCAGTCCATCATCAGCCAGATGAGCGCATGGCTTTGGCTTGCGACGCCAGCCATTGGTAGGCCACTCCTACCAAAATACCACCCGTTACCAAAGCCAAGCCCACTCCCAAGTTCCAAGTGAAAGCTTCGCCCAAGAACCACACCACACACAAAGCCGACAACGGAGGCACCACCGAAGTCATCATGGTTGATTTCACAGGACCATAGTGCTTGAGCATGAGGGTGTAGGTGATACCAGAAATGACCACTGAACCCACCCCTTGCATGAGTGATTGAAACAGCAGTTCAAACCATGGCGCTTGACCCAAGTGGCTGTCAATGAAGCCAGTGTAGGCACCGATGGCGTAAACCGGCACATAGGTGGCAAATGTAAAAGCGGTAATAGCGGTGGTGGCATTGACGGCGTCCAGCTGATGCTTGCGGGCGATGATGCTGTAACAAGCCCACGAAATGGCCGAGCCTATGTACAGAAGGTCGCCTACCCACACGGTGCCGCCTTCAAAGGCATGCAACAGGCTCGCACCTCCCACCATCAGATCTCCTACCAAAATCATCAACAGACCGATCCAACGCCACGCATTTAAGCGTTCGCCTAGAAACAAAATGGCCAGTAATGCGGTCCACAGGGGGAGGCTTCCGGGCATGAGCACTGATGCATGGGTGGCAGGCGCAAAAAAGAAGCCAGTGTAGGCCAGCATGCAGTACATGAAACTGCCAAAGAAGCCAGCCATGACGGTCACGTGAAAGGGCAGTGGAGACAAGCCGCCGAAAGAGCCTTTGGGCAATTGGGGGTTTTGCTGTTTGCGCCACCACCACCAAGGCAATAACACCGCCGAAGCACCCAAGTAGCGCATGAAAATGATGTCGTATGCCGTGAGGTGGTGTTGAGTGGATGCTTTGGCCACCACAATAAAGGCGGTCCACATGGTGATGGTGGCCAACGCCGCCAGCAGGCCATGAAGCGGTCGGCTTGCAGAAGAGAAAGAGGTCATAAATAGCGATCAAAAGTTAAAGGATTGTCTCGCAATATGGGCGCATTTGCAGAGCAATGAGCTCCAAGTTGAAGAGTTGATTTTGAAAAACTTAAAAATTGGGCTACAATAGAAGGCTTACGCGGCTGTAGCTCAGTTGGATAGAGTACTTGGCTACGAACCAAGGGGTCGTGGGTTCGAATCCTGCCAGCCGCGCCATTATTTGAAAAACCAACCTTCGGGTTGGTTTTTTTATGCCCAAAGATGAATGGGCGAACTATTTCGGCGCTTCAACAATCAACTCCTGTTGCAAAGTTTCAGGAGTATGTATGGCCCCGCAGCCTTTTTGGATATTGATCGCCAATTCTTCTAAAGCCCGCCTTTTTGAAGAAAAGTCCCCCGACCAACCCTGGCGCGAAATGTATGCATGGGTTCACATGCCTAGCCGTGAGCATGCCCGCGAACTGGAGCGAGACGATTTGGGGCGATCGATTTACGGTCGAACTCTGTTGGCCCCGCGTGTTGAACTTCATGATCGTGAACGTAAGCGCTTTGCACGCGAATTGGCATTGTGGATACAAGACCAATTGAGCCATGGTCGGATGCAAACCTTTGCGGTGGTGGCTTCCAACCCGTTTTTAGGGGAGTTTTTGTCGCACTTTCCTGAACGATTGCAATCGCACCTGGTGGATTGGCATCCAGTCGACCTGACTTCTTATGCGGCACCAGAAGTCAAAACCAGATGCAGTGAGTTTCTTAACCGCCCCGCAAGGGACATTTATCCGGAGGTTCTATGAAAAAGCACATGCACTCGTTTTCTCCCATTTTTCTTTTGATGATGGTGATATTGGCGTGGAGTGGTTGGCACATCAGCGCTTGGGCAGCAGGCAATGGAAATGCCAATTCCAAATCGGGGTCTCCTGGCGTCTCTAGTCAAAATACGGCAGGATCTGTCGGCAACCGATCGGTTGCGCCTGTGCGCTCTGGGTTGTCGATTCAAGAGTCAGTGGTAGAAAAAACCCAAGATCAAATCAAGCTACAGGAACAAACACTGGCACAGATTCGTGATCAATTGCGTATTCACCAAAATGACCCAGCTGAGGTTCGTGAGCCATGGATGGAGCAGGAAAGAAACCAGGTTCGATTGCTGGAACAGTTGAAGCAGCAAGAGCTGCGACAGCGTGAGCTTTATGAACAAATGAAAACACAGGAGCGGCAACATCAGTGGTTGCGCTCACGGCCTGCAAGATCTGGTTCATGATTGGATAAGATTCATGGATGAGCAAAGCGTTTGTCAATGAATCTCAAGCCGATGACGATGACGAGGGCCTAGAGGCGGCGTCTCGTTCATTGGCCGGTCAAAAAAACTACATCACTCGTGAGGGGCATGATCGCTTGCGTGCCGAGCTGCTGTGGTTGCTCGATGAGGAGCGCCCCAAAATCGTTGAAGTGGTGCATTGGGCCGCCAGCAACGGCGATCGTTCAGAAAATGGCGACTACTTGTATGGAAAGAAACGTTTGCGCGAAATCGATCGCCGCATTCGGTTTTTGACCAAGCGTTTAGACATTGCCGAAGTGGTGGATCCATCGGTGCATGCAGGTTCAGAAACGGTGTACTTTGGTGCCACGGTTACTTTTGTGCGCGATGGCAGTGCAGAAGAAGAAACCATCACGATATTGGGCATGGACGAAGCCGACCCTGCACAAGCCCAGGTGAGCTGGGTGTCGCCCGTGGCTCAAGCGTTGCTGAAAGCGAAAGTGGGCGATGAAGTTCGACTGGCTGTGCCAGGTGGAACATCGCAAACGCTAGAGGTGGTCGAGGTTCAATACCCGCCGAAGTCTTAGCTCTGGCGAGGGCGGTGACGCTGGGCGCGAATCACCGCGGGGGTGCGCTTGAGGCTGCGCAATACTTGTGCCAAATGGTCACGGTCGCGTACGGCTACAGTGAAATGCAAATCAATATGGTCGCGGTCATTGCCCATTTCAACGCCGGTGATATCGGTTTCGGTATTGGCAATGGCGGCAGCAATTCGAGCCAACACGCCTTTGCCGTTTTGCGCCGTCACCAGCAATCGGGTTTCAAAGGCACGGGAAGTATCGTCAGACCACTCCACCTCTAAAAAGCGTTCACGATCTTTTTCGAGCAGACGCTTCACGTTGGCGCAGTCATCGGTGTGTATCGTTAAACCTTCACCGCGCCCCATGTAGCCCACAATGCCGTCGCCTGGAATGGGCATGCAACATTGGGCGTAAATAACCGAACTGCCTTCGCTGCCGTCTAGGGCGAGAGTGCCTTGAGAAATTTTTTCACCCTGGGGCTGTGCAAAGCGCTCTTGCGTGATGAGCAACATGTCGGGGTGTGTGCCTCGATCGCCCAACAAAACCGCCATGCGTTTGGCCACCATGCTGGCAATGCGCTTGCCTACCCCAATGTCGGTGTACAACTCATCGGTACTGGTGTTGCCCGTGAAATGCAAAATGGCGTCCCACAAGTCGGCATTGGTGTCGTTGATGGCGGGCAACTCAGCCATGCCCTCCGCACGCAACGCCTGCGCCAACATGCGCTCACCCAACGACCGCGATTCGGTATGGGCCATCTGCTTGAGATAGTTGCGAATTTTGGAGCGTGCACGGCCTGTTTTGACAAATGACAACCAAGCCGGATTGGGCGTCGAATGCTTATCGGTTGTGACCTTGACCACATCACCATTGTTCAATTCTTGACGCAAAGCGGCGGGTTGGCCGTTGACGGTGCAGGAAACAGCGTGTTGACCCACGTCGGTGTGAATGGCATAAGCAAAGTCAACCACCGTGGCACCGCGGGGCAGAGACAGAATTTTGCTTTTGGGCGTGAACACGTAAACCGAGTCGGGGAACAGGTCGACTCGAATGTGGTCCCAAAACTCACCCGCGTCTCGAGTTTCTTGTTGAATATCTAGCAACGACTGCAGCCACTGCGCACCTAAACGCTGGCTGTTATCGCTTCCGGGTTCGTCGGCCTTGTAAAGCCAGTGCGCAGCCACCCCTGATTCGGCCACCACGTCCATGGATTCGGTACGCATTTGTACCTCGATGTTGATGCCAGCAGGGCCGACCAACGTGGTGTGCAAGGACTGGTAGCCATTGACTTTGGGAATGGCAATGTAATCTTTGAATCGACCGGGAACAGGCTTGTACAACTGGTGCAGCACGCCCAACGCGGTGTAGCACTGTGTGACGTCCTTGAGCACTACCCGAAAACCGTAGATGTCGGTGATTTCTGAGAACGACAAATGTTTGCCGTCCATTTTGTTGTAAATGGAAAAAAGCGATTTTTCGCGGCCCAGAATGTTGGCATTGAGTTGATGCTGCTGCAAAGCAGAATCGAGTTCTTGACTCACACGCTCGATCAAATCTTTGCGGCGACGACGTGCTCGCAAAATGGCTTTTTCAAGGGTTTGGTAGCGCCACGGATGCAAGTGCCGGAAGCTTAAGTCTTGCAATTCGCGGTAGGTTTGGTTCAGCCCCAAGCGATGGGCAATAGGCGCGTAGATTTCGAGGGTTTCACTGGAGATGCGATTCCATTTTTCGCGCGGCATATCGCCCATGGTGCGCATGTTGTGGGTGCGATCAGACAATTTGATCAGCACGACCCGCACATCGCGGGCCATGGCCAACAACATTTTGCGAAACGACTCGGCTTGATTTTGCTCGCGCGTATCAAATTCAAGTTTGTCTAGTTTGGTGAGCCCATCGACCAAATCGGCAACCGTGGCGCCAAATTGAGTCACGATTTCAAGCTTGGTGACCCCACAGTCTTCGAGCACATCGTGCATCAGAGCGGCAGCAATGGCCTGGGCATCGAGTTTCCATTCGGCGCAAAGGGCCGCCACTGAAATAGGGTGGGTAATGTAAGGCAGGCCGTTTTTGCGCATTTGGCCCAGGTGGGCTTCATCGGCAAACTTGTACGCCTTGCGCACCAGGTTGATGTCGGTGCGAGACAAATAGCGCAGTTTTTCTAGCAGCGCAGCAAAACTAGCCGCCGCCGCGGTTTCAGCGTCGGGGTGTTTGTTTGCGGTAGAGAGAACTGCTATGCCTGATGCCATTCTTGCAACTGTAGCGCAGAATGGCGCTCATGGCTCAGGAGGGGACTTTTTTGAGCATTTCCAGGCCCACATGGCCTTCGGCAATTTCACGCAAAGCCGTGACAGCGGGCTTGTTGCGCGTGTCGATTTTGGGGGCGTGACCGGCGCTGAGCATGCGTGCGCGGTAGGCAGCAGCCAACACCAATTGGAAGCGGTTGGGGATCTTTTCGAGGCAGTCTTCGACAGTGATGCGAGCCATGATGATGGTGTTCCGATGCGAAAAAATCAGGTGGGAATGCCCAGTGATTGAAAAGTTTCGATGCGCAGTTGGCGTTGGGCCGCATAGCGCAGACGCTGGGCGTGAACAATGGTTTTGAGGTCAAAAACCGCTCGTTCAAACAATTCGTTGATTATAACGTAGTCGAAGTGTTTGGCCTGGGCCATTTCGTGTTCGGCATTGCGCAGCCTAACTTCAATGACCTCGGCACTGTCTTCGTTGCGCCGTTCCAGGCGAGATTTGAGCTCCTCCCAGCTGGGCGGCAGAATAAACACCAAAACGGCTTGGGGAAAAATTCGACGAATTTGCAAGGCACCTTGCCAGTCGATTTCAAGCACCACGTCGTTGCCGGCTTGCATGGCTTGTTCAATGGCCGCACGCGAGGTGCCGTAGCGGTTGCTGTGCACATGCGCCCATTCCAAAAACTCTCCTTCGCGCGCCATGCGATCGAAGGTTTCGTTATTCACGAAAAAGTATTCACGGCCGTCTTTTTCTTGACCGCGGGGCGAGCGGGTGGTGTGTGACACCGAGGGGCGCACCCGAGAGTCGAGCTCCATGAGGGCTTTGACCAAACTGCTTTTGCCGGCGCCGCTGGGAGCGGCCACCACAAACAAGGTGCCTTGTGGCAGGGGGCGTGTAGGGGCTGAAACGTTAGACATGCCGTATTTTCGCCTACAAATGGCCCAAATGTTCAGCGATATCGGGCATGACCCACGAAGGTGGACTCTGACGAGTCAGGTGAGTCACCGACTCTAAAAATCGATCGCGTGGCCATTCGGTCGCGCCTAAGCTTTGAAGGTGGGCTGTGGATTGCTGGCAATCGATCAATGGCAAATGGTTCGAACGAGCAAAAATGACCAACGCAGTGAGGGCCATTTTGGAGGCATCAGTTTGCAGCGCAAACATTGACTCGCCAAACAGCATGTGGCCCAAATTCACCACATACAAGCCCCCAGCCAGTTCTCCATCAATCCATGCTTCTACGCTATGGGCGTGGCCAAGGTGGTGCAAGTCGGTATAGGCATTGACGATGTCAGGCGTGATCCACGTGCCCTGTTGTCCGCTGCGTGGCACATGTGCGCAGTGGTGCATCACTTGGCTAAACACCGAGTCAAATCGAAGTTGGAGTCGTTGTTCGCGTAACAACTTGCGCATGCGTTTGCGCAACGAGTGATGGCATTGGTAGGTGTTGGTTTCTAGCACCAAGCGTGGATCAGTGCTCCACCACAGCACCGGTTCGTTGCGGGTAAACCAAGGAAAAATGCCTTGTGTGTAGGCCTCGATCAAGCGCTTGGCCGAAAGATCTTCGCTGGCACACAACAACCCTGGCCACGGCGTGTCGTGGCCCCATGCCTCGCTGGGCGAGGGCAACGCTTCATGCGTGCGGATCCAGGGCAGTTGAGGGGCGGTCATTCAATGTTCTGCACTTGCTCTCTCATTTGTTCGACCAACACTTTCATGTCGACCGACACACGGGTGAGCTCAAGGGTAGAGGCTTTGCTGCCCAAGGTATTGGCTTCGCGGTGCAACTCTTGAATAAGAAAGTCTAAGCGCTTGCCCAGTTCGCCGCCTTTTTTCAATAGCGATTCAATTTCTTCTAAGTGCGAGCGCAACCGAGCCAGCTCTTCGGCCACATCGATGCGGATGGCGTATGCAGTGGCTTCGGTGAGGGCGCGTTCTTGGGCCGATTGACTGTCAAGACTGGCGTTACTGCCATCAAGGGCCGACTGAAATTTTTCGATAAAGCGTAAGCGCTGTTGTTCAACGGCCGCAGGTACCAGGGGTTCGGCCTGGTTGGCCAATTGACCAAGACCCTGCAAACATTGCAACAAAACGGCTTGCAAGCGTTTGCCTTCGGTAGCGCGGGCTTTTTGCAAGGCCGCAATGGCTTGTTGCAGCAGGCCTGGCAGTGCCTCTTGCTGAGCTGCCGTCAAATCTGAATGCCGCTCGTGACCCATGCCCAATATTTGCGACACCGACAAGGGGGCGGCACTGGGCAACTGCGCTTGGATGGCGTCTTGGGCCAAGCGCAGATGATTGAGCATGAGCGGGTCGGGAATGCGCAGGCCTGTTTGTTGTGTATGTTCAACCCACACTCTCAACTCGACTTTGCCGCGACGCAGGCCTTGGGTGAGCTTTTCGCGCAGCAGGGGCTCACTGGCACGAAAATCTTCTGGCATTTTGAAGGTGAGGTCGAGAAAGCGGCTGTTGACCGAACGCAACTCAACGCCCAGCGTGCTGCTCAGCCCATTCGCCGAGGTTACTTCGGCTTGGGCAGTGGCGTAGCCCGTCATGCTATAAATGGTCATTCCATTCCTTTGAGGTTTTCAAAACCTCACATTATTCCCAAGATGTTTGAACGTTCTGCTGGCCGCTTGGCCCACCAACTTCGTCCCGTGCGCCTGACGCGTGGGTTTACTGTGCACGCAGAGGGCTCTGTGCTGATTGAGTTCGGTCAAACCCGTGTGCTTTGTACGGCTTCTGTAGAAGAAAAAGTGCCGCCGCACCAAAAGGGTTCGGGCGAGGGCTGGGTCACAGCCGAGTACGGCATGTTGCCCAGGTCGACCCATACCCGCAGTGCCCGCGAAGCGGCCAAAGGCAAGCAAAGTGGACGCACCCAAGAAATTCAACGCCTCATTGGCCGCTCGCTGCGTTCGGTGTTTGACTTGAAGGCTTTGGGCGAGCGCACCATCACACTCGATTGCGACGTGCTGCAGGCCGACGGAGGCACCCGAACCGCAGCCATCACGGGGGCGTTTGTGGCAGCAGCCGACGCGGTTCGTGTGCTCATGGCGCAAGGCTTGGTCACGACCAATCCCATTCGTGACCACGTGGCCGCCATTTCGGTTGGCATTGTGCAGGGCACTCCACTGCTCGATCTGGAGTACGTCGAAGACTCGGCTTGCGACACCGACATGAATGTGGTGATGACGGGCAGCGGCAGCTTTGTTGAAGTGCAAGGCACTGCCGAAGGCGTACCGTTTACACGAGCAGAAATGGACGTGTTGCTCAAGCTGGCCGAAAACGGTATAGCTGAATTGGTGAGCATGCAAAAAGCGGCTTTG
>JBEDMU010000028.1:0-3953 GCA_041170945.1 Pseudomonadota bacterium | reverse complement strand
GGTAAGCCTGGGCCACCAGGTCTTCCACTTCGGTGATCGACACGACAGCGCCAATGCGCCAGGCCTTGGGCGTCTCGGCAATCTGGCGCAACTCGGCCACATTGCCCAGGTACATGATGTGGTCGGGGCGGCTGAACTGTTTGTTGACCTGCAAGCCGATTTCGGTGCTGCCGGCCAGCAAGGTGGTGGTCGGGTTCTTTTGCAGGTAGTCGGCCACTTCGGCGATGGTGGCTGGCGAGACGAATTCGTTGCCCTTGCGCGTGCGCACCACGGGCTGCACGATGATGTCTCCGTCCAGGCTCAGCGTCGGTGTCTTGGCACGCTGGATTTCCTTGAGCAACGGCACATCGGCTTTGTCGTCCACCTTGAGCTCGCTCTGGCGCTCGCAAGCTTTGGCAGCGGCGTCGATGATCGGCTTGTAGCCGGTGCAGCGGCACAGGTTGCCAGACAGGGAATCGGTGATCTGCTGGCGGCTGGGCTGGGGCAGCACCTGCACCAGGTTGACCAGGCTCATCACGATGCCTGGCGTGCAGAAACCGCACTGCGAGCCGTGGCACTTGACCATCTCGTCCTGCACCGGGTGCAGCGTGCCGTCGGCCTTTTTCAGGCTCTCGACCGTCTTGACGGATTTGCCGTCCAGCGAAGGCAGCAGCTGGATGCAGGCATTGACCGGTTTGTAGTCGATCGCCGTGCCTGCGGCGTTCAGTTCACCCACCATCACCACGCAGGCGCCGCAATCGCCTTCGGCGCAGCCCTCCTTGGTGCCGGTGCGGTGCAGTTGCTCGCGCAGATAGTCGAGAACGGTGGTGGTGCGGCGCTCGCCCTGGGCTTCGACGATTTTGCCGTCAAGCACAAAGCGCACGGTGTTGGTGACTTGGGTCATGGTGCGGGAAGGGTAATAAACGGTAGACCCCGATTTTAAGGAACCCAAGCTTTAGCTGCTGGCTTTTCTTGCAATTTGTCGTGATTAGGCCAATCAAGGGCGGTCGATTGAAACTCGGATTGACCCAGCCGAAACCGAACGAATCAAGCTACACGCGAACTCTGATTGCCCAAATGAGTAACAGTTTGGTTCAATTTGGCGATGGGCAATAAAAGATGGTGACTCAAATGCTTAACAACTGGAACCACAACCCCATCGCCTAGAAGGTGGTAAGCCTCGTTGTATTTTTCTGGTAATTTGTAGTGATCAGGCAACCCCATCAACCGCGCTGCTTCGCGGCTTGAAATCAATCGACTTTTGATTTTCGGCCCATGAACGACCATGATTGTTTGTCTGCTTGATCCCCCTCCAGGTGTGCGCAAACAACCGGCAATACCGTCGAAACGGACCTCTGCTCTTTGTACGCCACCACGTGTACGCTTGTAAATGGTTCCCACTCGCAGTGATTTGCTTGCTTGTGCAGCCAGCACTTTTCTACGGTGCAGTGGTGCCATCATTTCAATTAAATGACGCGTTTCTTCTTCGCTGTGCCACTGAACGCTTTGGGGATCAGTCTCAATCAATCGGTCCAAGGTAAGCAAGGGTTTGTCCTGTTGCGGCACAGACCACCATCGCCAAGCGGCCTTGACTTGTGCGGTCATGCGGTTATGAGCTCTGATCATGGCGGCGGGATGCCAAGCTGGGTTTGGGGTATTTGTATGCAATGACTCAGGCAACTTCAACTTTGCATCTACACCAACAATAAACAACCGTGGCCTAGATTGGGGTAAGAAGTGAATTGCATCAATCAACATTGCTCCGACAAAGTAGCCTTGCGATGCGATGGCTTCGGCAATCAGTTCGAAGTCTTTGCCATCACGGGAAGTAAGTGCGCCAAAAACATTTTCTAAAACCACCATCTTGGGCTTTCGCCCTTCAGCATGGAGATCAGAAATCAGCTTCCAAAATCCCCAGAATGCACCCGAGCGCTCTCCTTCCAGCCCTGCACCATCACCCGCGAGTGAAAGGTCTTGACAAGGAAATGAGCCCCAAGCCATGGTCGCACTGCCCGGCAACTCTTGGACTTGTACGTCGTATACATCTTTGACGACAAGATGCTCGTCTCCCCAGTTGGCCGAATAAGAATGGCTCTTAATGCGGCTAATATCGTTTGCGAACAAGCATTGCCAATCTGAACCCAATCCAGCACGAGCCATACCGCCGCCAGCGAAGAATTCGTAAAAAGTGTGCATAGCAACACCCTTAAATACTGTTGATTTGTACAGTTATTGTAGCCGGATCATGGCAATTTGGAAACACGGCCTTCAACTCTCCGTGCCTTCCTCAGCATAAGAAACCGCTGACTCAACCAACGAAGAATGGTATTTGAGCAATCTTTGGAAGTGCGCATCCATGGCACCAGCGATTTGTGTTGAATTTTTTACTGCCAAAAAATGGCCAACTATTTGAGCGTAGTGGCTTGCTTGACGAGGCAAGCGTTGTTCCGGTGTCCTTCTTTCTGCAATTTCTTTATCAGACATCACTTGGACTTTGACACTCGGTTTTGGGATAGGTGATTTAACTGGAATCGGTGGCACAGTTCCGTTCATCAACTTTGATTTCTTGTTGAAGTAGTGATAGAGCCTGTTTTCTGTTGGCGTGATGTCCTCGACGTTCGCCATAGGGTAGGCCCAGACATATGCAATTTCCCAGACATCGATTTGACGGTTGGCAATGATGTCTGATCTCGCCGAAGTCAAGTGTCGAGACACGCGTGAACGAATTCCGTCTTTTGACTGCCCCACGTAAATCGGTACATCATCTAAATCACACAACACATAGACACCAATGCTGGTTGGTAACTCCTTCATTGCTTTTTTTCGAAACGCAAAATCTGTTGCCATGGGAGCAATCTCCAAAAACTTATGTAGCTAATCACCAAATGAAAGAAGCTCGCCCCTCCCAAACGATCCTCACCCGGCGAGACTTGAGATCAACGGCGACTAAATGTCAAGATGGACAGGCCGAAACTCATCAACTCACTCGATCTCTCCCGGCGAAGTCTTGTGACTATCGTAACCGCTGGAATTGATCTGGCAAAAAGCGCTTTTCGCTGTTTATCGCGTTGATGCAGCTGCCCAGACGAGTCTTCTGCGGATTTCATGTGATCGACCACAACCGGGACTTTGACACCATAGTTTCTTTTGCTAGTGACTATCTGAAGGCAAACGCAAGCCCAGCCTCAAGACCCTCGATAAGTCGAATAGCTCCACGGGCTGACAAGCAGGGGCACGTGGTAGTGCTGATCTTCGTGGGCCACGCCAAAGTCCAGCGCTACGCGGTTCAGGAAGTTGGGCTCAGGCAGCTCAACGCCCTTGGCCTTGAAGTACCCGCTCACATCAAACACCAGACGGTATGTGCCTTTGCGCAGGCTGGCGTTGTCGTAAAGCGGGCCGTCCGGGTTGCGGCCGTCGGCGTTGAGGGTAAAGGTCTTGACCAGGGTCGCTTGCTCACCCTGAGTGGTGTAGAGGGACACCGTCATGCCGGCTGCGGGGCAGCCATTCATCGTGTCCAGAACGTGTGTGCTCAGTCCCATGGTGCGCTTTCCAAAAATTGTTTTGATGGATGGTTTACGCAAGTGTATACAGTTTTGGTTTTTCTGGCTATCATTCGCCAAAAGAAGGAGCCGGTATGGAAACCACCGCCACCCACACCATTGTCGAAGCCCTGACCCGCGCCATTGTGGAGCACCGCTTGCTGCCCGGCGCCAAGCTGGCCGAGCAAAAGCTGGCCGATTTGTTTGGCGTTTCGCGCACGCTGGTGCGGCAAGCGCTGTTTCAACTCTCCCAGCATAAGCTGATTCGTCTGGAGCCCGCACGTGGCGCCTTTGTAGCGGCACCCTCCGTCGAAGAGGCCAAGCAGGTGTTTGCGGTGCGCCGCATGCTGGAGCTGGAGATGACGCGTACTTTCATTGCCCAGTCCACGCCCGAACAGATTGCCGCCTTGCGCGAACATGTGCGCATGGAAGAGC
>JBEDMU010000027.1:0-3799 GCA_041170945.1 Pseudomonadota bacterium | reverse complement strand
GGTTTTGACGAGTTGGAAAACCGTCATGACGCACCCGTTTCAAATGACGTTTTGGGCGTTTTTGATCATCGGTTTTTGCTTGTTGGGCATTTTTTCACTCTTATTGGGATTGATTCTGATCGTTCCCATGCTGGGGCATGGCAGTTGGCATGCCTACCGCGATCTGGTGGATGTTTCACAACTACAAGAGCGGATCACATCTCAAGGTGATGCGTGATGTTGGGGTTTAACGAAGAACAATTCGCCTGGTTTGGGCTGACCATCGGCGTGGGGGCTTTTATGCTCTACATGCTGTTCATCATTGGTCAATTGGCATGGGAGTCCAAAGCTGGAAAATTTGGCACCTTTGTTATTTTTCTGGGCTTGGCATTTGGCATGCTCGGTTTTGTGGCCAAAGGCATCATCCAATGGCTCATCGACCACTGAACTTCGGGTGGGTATAAGTCTGTGTATAAAAAGCGAACAAGCCCTTGGTTATCCACAGCTTGCTTGGGACGCGCCAAGTTGTTCATTTTGCAGAGACACCAAAAAAGCACGGCCACACACACGTTCAGACCTTGCTCAAGTGCTTGTCATCGTTCAATAAAAAGCGCTTGTCCACAGCCAGGGGCTTGCCTTATCTACTAGTCCTATTTAAAGATATAAATCCATAGAGAAAGATCAAGCAACAAGGCCACTGTTAAGATTTGGTTCTTTCTTCCCCCGCTGGCACCATGGCGATCGTTTCAGAATCTCCTCTACCTCACTGTTACGACATCAAAAGCGCAGATTTGTCACTGCTGGCCTTGGTGCTCAAAACGACGGATATTCAGGCCATCTCGCAGGCACTGGCACAGCAGCTGGCTGAGAGCCCTGGTTTTTTTGAACAAGACCCGGTCATCATCGATGTGGGTTCTCTCGATGCCGACAGCGATCCGCTCACACTGAACCTCGAAGCGTTGTTGCCCTTGCTTCGCCAACATGGTTTGCTGCCTTTGGCCATCAAAGGCGCTCAAAGCGATTTGCTGAACCATGCCAAGGGGTTGGGTTTGGTGGATGCCAGTGATGCCCGCATACGCCGTTCTGTGCCCTTGGCTGAACCTGCACAAACACCAGCAAAACCAACGGCTGCGGAATCCGCTCCTCTGACACCGCCGGTGCTTGTGGCACCGAGCCCGATGGTGATTGACAAACCCTTGCGTTCGGGTCAGCAGGTTTATGCCAAAGGTCGTGATTTGATTGTGTTGGCCATGGTTAATGCCGGTGCTGAAGTCATTGCGGATGGCCATATTCATATTTATGCCAGCCTGCGTGGCAAAGCCATTGCAGGGGCACGCGGCAACACGCAAGCGCGCATTTTTGCGCAGGTGATGGAGCCTGAGTTGATTTCGATCGCTGGCATTTACCGAACCAGCGAAAATGCGCTGCCCAAAGAAGTCTTGGGGCAAGCGGCTCAAGTTTGCTTGCAATCCGGCGCTGAGGGCGACAAATTGTTGGTGTTGCCCCTCAAGTCCTGAAACCCTGAATTTGTATTGACCTCCTGTCTAAGAAAGAAAATCTCATGGCAAAAATTGTCGTCGTGACCTCCGGTAAAGGTGGCGTGGGTAAAACCACCACCAGTGCCAGTTTCGCCACCGGCTTGGCGCTCAAAGGCTTCAAGACAGCCGTCATCGATTTTGATGTGGGCTTGCGCAACCTCGACTTGATCATGGGTTGCGAACGTCGGGTGGTGTACGACCTGATCAACGTGATTCAGGGCGAAGCCAATTTGCATCAAGCACTGATCAAAGACAAACAGTGCGCCAACTTGTTTGTCTTGGCTGCATCGCAAACCCGTGACAAAGATGCTTTGACGCAAGAAGGGGTTGAAAAAGTCTTGAACGACTTGAACGAGATGGGCTTTGATTACATCGTGTGTGATTCACCTGCCGGCATTGAAACGGGTGCATTGATGGCCATGCACTTTGCCGATGAAGCTTTGGTGGTGACCAACCCCGAAGTGTCTTCGGTTCGTGACTCAGACCGCATTTTGGGCATGTTGGGCAGCAAAACCAAACGCGCCATCGAAGGGCTTGAGCCCATCAAAGAGCACCTTTTGATCACCCGTTACAACCCCAACCGGGTTGAAGACGGCCAAATGCTGTCGCTGCAAGACATTCAAGACATCTTGCGCATCCCCTTGTTGGGCGTGATTCCTGAGAGTGACAACGTGTTGCAAGCCTCTAACCAAGGCACACCGGCCATCCACATGGCGGACAGCGATGTGTCCGAGGCCTACAAAGACGTGATCGACCGCTTTTTGGGAGAAGACAAACCCATGCGCTTCACCGAAGCCGTGAAACCAGGCTTTTTCAAACGCATCTTCGGAGGCAAGTGAACCATGTCGTTTCTGTCTTTCCTGTTGGGCGAAAAGAAGAAGACTGCCAGCGTTGCCAAAGAACGCCTGCAAATTATCTTGGCGCATGAGCGCAGTGGTCGCAATGCCGCCGAGCCCGATTACCTGCCTGATTTGCAACGCGAATTGGTGGCGGTCATCAGCAAATACATCAAGATCAATCCCGAAGACATCAAGGTCAACCTGGAGCGCCAGGACAACCTGGAGGTGTTGGAAGTGAAGATCGAATTGCCCGACGCACGTTAAATCGGCGGGGTCTTTTCACCCACAAAGACCCTTCACCATGACCCGCAGGCGCGGGTCATGGTTCTTGTCTAATTACGCCTGTTGCAGGCTTTGCCACAAGGCACGCGCGGCTTGGATGTTGCGCGCTTTGACGTGGCCAAAACCTTTGATGTTTTCAGGCACTTGGGCCACACGCAAGGCATGGGCGTGGTTGTCGATGCTCAAGGTGTCGAGGCAATCGTTGACGTACTGCATGTATTCAACGATCAGCGCCCGCTCGGTGCGGCGTTCTTCGGTTCGTCCGAGAATATCCCACGCGGTGCCACGCAGGCCCTTCAAACGGGCCAAGAGTTTGAAGACCAACAGCATGGAAGGGCCAAACTTTTGTTTGATGCCTTCGCCTTTGTCATTGCGCTTGGCCAGCAGCGGCGGGGCCAAGTGGTAATGCACCTTGAAGTCGCCTTCAAAACTGTTTTGGATGCGGGTTAAAAAATCCGATTGTGTGTGCAGGCGCGCCACCTCGTATTCGTCCTTGTAGGCCATCAACTTGTACAAATAGCGCGCCACGGTCTCGCTGAGCACGGTCTTGCCCAAGGGGGCTTCGGCCTGCTGAACGCGCTGCACAAAGGCCTGATAGCGTGCCGCATATGCCGCGTTTTGGTAATCGGTGAGCCGGGAGACGCGGTCGTTGATGAGGTCGTCCAACGAATCGCGTTTTTTGAACTGGATCACTTGCGCGGGTTGCAGGCGCTGCATCAACACCTGCAACTGGTGTGCGGCATGGCGGCCCCATTCAAATGCCGCCAAGTTGTTGCTGACTTGTACATCGTTGAGTTCTATCGCCCGCATCAGCGATTCGCGGCGCAGCGGAACCCAGCCTTTTTGCCAAGCAAAACCCAAGATCATGGGGTTCACATAAATCGTGTCGCCCATGAGTTGTTTGGCCAAGGTGTCGGCATCAAAACTGCTGATGCCTTGAACCCCGACTTGCTCAGTGATGGCCGCCACGCACGCCTCGGCGGGGTTTTGCCAATTGCCGTTTTTCACAAAGGCCGCGGTGGGCGTGCTGTTGCTGTTGAGGGCCACATGCGTGCGGCCTTCACGCATGCGCAGGGTGGTCTCTTTGGAGGCGCTGACGATGGGGTCGCAGCCGATGATCAGGTCTGCCGCGGCCATGCCCACACGGGTCGTGCGAATGTC
>JBEDMU010000026.1:0-5062 GCA_041170945.1 Pseudomonadota bacterium | reverse complement strand
GCGACGTTCGAACTGCAGTTCAACAAGGGCTTGGGCATGTGTTAGTGGATGAATACCAAGACACCAATGCCATTCAGTACGAGTTGCTTCAACTGATGGTTGGCGAGCGTGCACGTTTTACAGCAGTGGGTGACGATGACCAGTCCATTTATGGCTGGCGTGGCGCCACATTAGATAACCTCAAACGGTTACCAGACGACTATCCGCAACTTAAGGTGATCAAGTTGGAGCAAAACTATCGCTCCACATCTAGCATCTTGCAGGCAGCCAATGCGGTCATCGGCTCAAACCCCAAGCTGTACCCCAAAACGCTGTGGAGCGATTTGGGCCAAGGTGAGCCCGTGCGGGTGCTGTCTTGCGACTCTGAAGAACACGAGGCTGAGCGAGCAGTGGCGCGAATTCAAAGTCTGCGATCGACTTCGTCTGCAAAAGAATTCAAAGACTTTGCCATCTTGTATCGCGCCAATCACCAGTCACGTGCTCTGGAATCTGCCTTGCGCAAGGCGCAAATACCTTACAAAGTTTCGGGAGGGCAAAGTTTTTTTGAACGCGCTGAAATCAAAGACTTGTGTGCCTGGATGCGCTTGTTGGCCAACTCAGACGATGACCCTGCATTTTTGCGTGCCGTGACGACGCCCAAACGCGGCATCGGCACCCAAACTCTGATGCAATTGGGTGAGTTTGCCAAGTTACATCGACTGAGTTTGTTTGAAGCCTTGTTCTCACATTCTTTGCACACCGCGCTTTCCGCAAGAGCCATTGGCAGCTTGCATGAATTTGGTCGCATGCTCAACGACTTGGAATTTCGCATGAAGCAAACCAAGGGTGAAGAGGCTGCCAAACAATTGCTCACCGAATGGCTTCAAGATATTCATTACCACACCCATTTGCTAGACAGCGAAGACAATGAAAAAGTGGCCAACGCACGTTGGGGAAATGTTCAAGATTTTTGTGACTGGATGGCCGCTCGTTGCGGGGGACAAATCGATGACACGGCAGGAGTCACGATAGCCAAGGGTGAAAAAACGCTGTTGGAAGTGGCGCAAACCATTGCCATCATGTCGGCGATGTCTGAGCGCGAAAAAGACCCCAACGTGGTGACGCTGTCGACCTTGCATGCGGCCAAGGGCCTGGAGTGGCCACATGTGGTGCTGGCTGGCGTGAATGAAGGCTTGCTGCCTTTTACGCCTTCGGGTGAAGGCGGCGATGATAACGATGTGAGCACCGCGTTGCGCATTCAAGAAGAGCGCAGATTGATGTACGTTGGGATTACACGAGCCAGGCAAACCTTGCTGGTGAGTTGGTTGAAGCGTCGAAAAAAAGGGCGTGAGAGTGTGGCTGGCCAACCCAGTCGCTTCATTGAAGAAATGCAACTCGATGTAGCCACCACACGCGAAGACCCGCGCGAAAAACTACGCGCTTTGCGCGCCGAATTTGCCCAACGGGCAGCCACTCAGACTGCTCAACATTCGGATGGGGTCTGACTCAAACCAACAAGGCATTCACGCGGCGTACGTAGGCCGCAGGATCTTCTGGAATAGTCCCTTCGGCCAACAAGGCTTGATCTAACAGAACGTGCGCCAAGTCATCAAACTTGTCATGCGCTTCAAGCTTTTTAACCAACGCATGGTCAGGGTTGATTTCGAGTATGGGTTGAACCTGTGGGGCTTCGTGCCCAGCTTGCTTGAGCAGCTTCGCCAACTGAATAGAAGCGTCACCATCCTCCACCACCAAGCAGGCCGGGCTATCCACCAACCGACTGGTCACGCGCACCGACTTGACTCGTGAACCCAAAGCGCTTTGCATGCGCTCGAGCAAGGGCTTGAGGGCAACAGCGGCCTCCTCAGCCTGCTTTTTCTCGGCTTCGTCTTGAAGTTCACCCAAATCGACAGCGCCTTTGGCCACGCTTCGCATGGGGACACCATCGAACTCGTGCATGAAGGAGAGCGCCCATTCATCTACGCGATCGGCCATGAGCAGCACTTCGATGCCTTTTTTACGGAAGACTTCAAGTTGCGGGCTGTTGCGCGCAGCAGCCAAGGTGTCCGCGGTGATGTAATAGATGGCCTTTTGGCCCTCTTTCATGCGAGCTTTGTAGGCCTCTAAACTAACCGTAGCAGAGTCGCTTTGCGTAGAGGCAAAGCGCAGCAACTTGGCAATGCGCTCACGATTTCCAAAATCTTCACCAAGTCCTTCTTTGAGAACCGTTCCAAATGCCTCGTAAAAGCGGCTGTAGGCGTCGCCTTCTTGCTTGGTCAAGTCTTCAAGCATGGATAACACGCGACGCGTGTTTCCTTCGCGAATCGAGCGCACGTCTTTGCTTTCTTGTAGCAATTCGCGGCTGACGTTGAGTGGCAAATCAGCCGAATCAACCACCCCTTTGATGAACCGCAGGTACGTGGGCATGAGGCTTTCTGCTTCGTCCATGATGAACACTCGACGCACATAAAGCTTGACGCCCGATTTGTGCTCGCGATTCCACAAATCGTGAGGCGCTGCTGCCGGCACATACAGCAACTGGGTGTATTCACTGTTCCCCTCTACGCGGTTGTGCGACCAAATGAGGGGATCGTCTTGGTCGTAACTGAGGTTTTTATAAAAGGCTTTGTATTCGTCTTCGCTGATGTCTTTTTTGGCGCGGGTCCACAGCGCATTGGCCGAGTTAATGGCCTCCCACTCGTCGGTGGTGACACTTTCCCCCTTTTTTTCATCCCATGTTTGCTTGCGCATTTCAATGGGAAGGCTGATGTGGTCGGAATACTTTTGAACGATTTGCTTGACTTTCCAAGCCTGCAAGTAGGTGCTTGCCAACTCGTCTCGCAAGTGCAGTGTCACTCGGGTGCCACGCTCAGATTTGTCGATGGTCTCGACATCGAATTCGCCTGTACCGGCGCTGCTCCAACGCACACCCTGTTGTGGGCTTAAGCCCGCACGGCGTGATTCAACGGTGATGCGATCGGCAACGATAAAGCCAGAATAGAATCCCACCCCAAATTGACCGATCAATTGAGAGTCTTTTTTGCGGTCACCTGACAATGCCCCTAAAAATTCACGGGTGCCGCTTTTGGCAATGGTCCCCAAATGAGCAATCGCCTCTTCAGATGACATGCCAATGCCGTTGTCGATGATGGACAGTGTTTTGGCTTCTGCATCCATCTCGATTCGAATACGCAACTGGCTGTCTTGCTCCATCCAATCGGGATGATCCATGGCTTCAAAGCGCAACTTGTCGCAGGCATCTGACGCGTTGGAAACCAGCTCGCGCAAAAAAATATCGGGGTTGGAATACAAAGAATGCGTGACCAAGTGCAGCAGCTGTGCGACTTCGGCCTGAAATGCATGAGAAGTAGGTTGGGTCATGTTGAAAAAACAATGAGTTTCGACAAATCAATCACACAGAGACCTGATTTGAGGTCGACTGTGCACGGACGTTTGAAGATTTGGGGGCGAATTTCCCGATTTCAAGGAAGTTCGTGCGGATCGAGGTAACGCCATTGGCCCATGGGCAGCTCACCCAGTCGAGTCTTGCCAATTCGTACCCGCTTGAGGCCGGTGACCTTGAGCCCCACCAACTCGCACATCCGTCGAATTTGGCGTTTTTTGCCTTCCCGCAGCACAAACTTCAATTGGTCAGGGTTGAGCCATTCAACCCGTGCAGGGCGAAGCGCTTGGCCGTCTAGGCTGAGCCCATAGCGCAAGCGAGCCAGCTGTTGTGCTGGCAGCCATTCTTGCGCTGTGACGTTGGCCTGCGCTCCTTGCGCCGGAACCACACGCACGAGGTATTCTTTTTCAACCTCGCTGTTTTCACCAATGACATGTTTCGCCACACGACCATCTTGCGTGAGCAGCAAGAGTCCGGTGGAGTCGATGTCCAAGCGCCCAGCGACTGCCAAGCCCTGTCGTTGTGAAGGCTGAAAGCGCTGTTTAGAACGGTCTCCACGCCAACGGTTTTCGGGACGGATGAGAACGATGGCTGGCTGGTGTCCGTCTTCTGCTTGACCACTGACGTAACCCACAGGTTTGTGCAGCATGATGGTGACCTGTTGCTGTTGAGCGGTTGTGGCCGCTTTGTCAACCGTGATTCGATCGTTGGGCTGCACCGGCACCCCCAATTGCGCGACCTGTCCGTTGACGCGAACCCACCCTTTTTGAATCCAGTCGTCGGCTTCACGACGAGAACACAAACCCAACTCGGCCATGCGTTTGTTGAGACGAATGCCTTCGGGTTTGATAGTCGAAATGGGCTGATTCACCGATCAAACCTTCCAAATAAGGGGAACTTCTTCTCGAATGCACTGTTTGAGCGTGCGAACCAAGGGCTCGGTGCGCACGCGAAAAGACACGGGCGGTGGCGGTGGTGGCGTTTCGCCATCGGCTTGGGCACGATCAACTGCTTCTTGATGAGCTTGTTCTTGGCGCAAAGCCTCGTTGACAAGGGCCTCGAGAGCAGCAGGGATGGCATCTAGGGTCACGATACCTGGCTGCGCCAAAGGCTTGCCCCAAACTTCGAGCACTTTTTCAGCATCTTGCTTCAGCATGATGAGGTCTGCCGTCGCTTGCGAAGTGAATCGATACAACATCAGATACTTCCTTCTTTCATCCAAGTCAGCCCATCACGAGTTGACGTGCTTGGTTGATATTCTGCTCCCACCCAACCTGTGTAACCAGTGGCATCGATCAAGTTCGCTACCTCAGCCCAATTCCACTCTCCCAGATGGGGCTCATGGCGGTGGGGCGCCCCTGCCACCTGCATATGAAGCAATTGCGTCGTTTGCATCCATTGCGGAATCAGGTTGCATACATCGAGACCCATGCGTTGCGCATGATAAAGATCGAGCTGCAGCCCCAAGTTATTGGCCTGGACCGTGTCGATAACCTGTGCAGCCCACTCAAATGAGTGCAACGCGTACCCTGGAACATCAAACGCATTGAGTGGCTCGATGACCACGTCGATGTGGTGTTTATCGGCCTGCTTGCATGCCCAACGCAAATTGTCGACATATGTTTGATGGGTGGATGAATCGGTGAGCGTCGCCAAACCTGCCAATACGTGGATACGAGG
>JBEDMU010000025.1:0-5758 GCA_041170945.1 Pseudomonadota bacterium | reverse complement strand
CGCCAACTCGGTTTGGGTTTTTAACCCTGCCAACGGCGTGCGCAATTGATGTGCAGCATCGCCAATGAATCGCTTTTGCGCTTGAATTTGTTGGTGCGTGGCCGACAGCAAAGCGTTCAGTGCATGCATCAAACTCCACAATTCGCGCGGTGCACTTTCAAGTTGCAAAGGAGCTAAGTCTGATGGTGTTCGACCATGTACTTGTTGACGCAAGCGCGTCAAGGGTTCAAGCCCTTTGCGAATGCCCCACCACACAATCACCGTAAGCAAAAAAATCACCATGGACATGGGCAACAACATGTCAATCAAAATGCGCTTGGCCAACGCTTCACGATTGGTACTGCTGCGTGCAATTTGAATGAGCATGGTTTGGGGTTGGCCCGTCTCTTCGCCAAAGCGCTGGTACAGGGACAACACACGCACCGGCTGCTCTTGTGCCAGCGTGGTTGTCATGGGTTGTTCTGGCGGCCCCCCTGCCACCGCTGCTCGAATGGCGGGACGCGGCGTCATTTCTCCATCGAAGTAATACGCTTGACCCATCACAGGATCCAAGTTCCATGCCTGAGTTGGAGCCGGCAAGTTTTGATTGCCCAAAATAAATTGCCCGGGTGGCGAGCTCACCATGTAATACAGGCGGTCGCTGGGATCGGCCTCCAACACATCTTGTGCGGCTTTGGGCAAATCGATAAAGAGGCCACTGCCGATGGGTTTGAGCTGGCGTGAAAGTGCGCGACCCGCTTGCAACAAACTGGCGTCGATGGCCTCGCTGACATACGCAGACGCCAGATGAAAAGCACCAATGCCGCCACCCAACCACAACACCAGTTGCGGCAACAACAACCACAGCAACAATTGTCTTTCGAGTGAAATGCCAGCCCGCGGTTGCGTGCCACGTTGCCAAAACCAGATCATCAGCTGCCTGTGGCCTCGAGCAAATAGCCTAGGCCTCGAACCGTGCGAATTTGCACGTCGGCACCCTCGAGTTTGCGCCGCAACCGGTGAATGTAGACCTCGATCATGTTGCCGGTTGATGCTGAAATGGGTTCGGCCACCGACTCACCACTCCAAGATTGCAAGATTTGTTCTTTGGTGACCACCGACTGACGCTGTTGCACCAGCATTTCAAGCAGGGTCCATTCGCGGCGCGACAACTCGATGGATTCACCATTGACGGTGGCACGGTGACGCTGTGCATCGAAGACCAGTTTTCCCAACTGGGTGCTAGAGCCCATGACTTGTGAACGACGCAGCAAGGCTTGCAACCTGGCCAGCAATTCGGGCAGATCGAATGGCTTGGTCACGTAATCATCGGCACCCGCTTCAAAACCCGCCATGCGGTCATCGAGGGCATCGCGCGCCGACAACATGAGAACAGGCAAATGAGGCTGCTGTTCACGAAGCAACTTCAGAACCGACAAGCCGTCAACCAAGGGCAAGCCGACATCCAGCACCGCCACGTCGAAACGCGTGCGCTTGAGTAGATATTCGGCAACGGCACCATTGGGGGCATGCTCTACGTCATACCCCGCTTGTTTAAGCTGAGTCGACAGCCCATCGGCCAACAGTTCGTCGTCTTCTGCCAAGAGAAGTTTCATAGCGGGTAGCTTACCCGAATGATTCTTTGAATGATCAGAAACTGGGGAGAACCCTGATTAGGGTTTAACCTAGTATTCATGTTCTGAATGTTTTATTAATAATCCATGCGTGCTGCATTTTTGAGCACCGTTATTCCATCTACATCAAGGGTTCAATCCCAACACAACTCCGGGAGATACAACGTGAAATCTGCGAAATTTGTGATCAAACACACCGCCATTGCTGCTGCATTGGTGGGTGCTGCCAGTGCTTTTGCTGGTGAAGTTGAAGTGCTGCACTGGTGGACCAGTGGCGGCGAGGCCAAAGCTGCTGCTGCGCTGAAGCAGCAACTGCAACAAAAGGGCCACACATGGAAAGATTTCGCCGTGGCCGGTGGCGGCGGTGACAACGCCATGACCGTACTCAAATCACGCGTGGTATCTGGCAATGCTCCTGCCGCCGCTCAAATCAAGGGCCCTTCACTGCAAGAGTGGGCTGCTGAAGGCGTGTTGGCGAATGTGGACGATGTGGCCAAAGCCGAAAAATGGGATGCACTGCTGCCCAAAGTGGTGAGCGACGTGATGAAACACAAAGGCAGCTACATCGCCGTGCCCGTGAACGTGCACCGCGTGAACTGGCTGTGGGCCAACCCCGCTGCGTTTAAAAAAGCAGGCGCCAAAGTGCCCACCAACTGGGATGAGTTCTTTGTGGCGGCTGAAGCCCTGAAAAAAGCAGGCGTGATTCCTGTGGCACACGGCGGCCAAAGCTGGCAAGACTTCACTACCTTTGAAAGCGTGGCCTTGGGTGTTGGCGGCGCTGACTTCTACAAGAAGGCCTTGGTGAACCTGGACTCTGCCACCCTGAGCGGCGCGACCATGACCAAAGTGTTGGACACCTTCAAGAAGGTCAAGGGTTACACCGACAAAAACGCTCCCGGCCGCGACTGGAACTTGGCGACTGCCATGGTGATCAAGGGTGAAGCTGGTATGCAGCTGATGGGTGACTGGGCCAAGGGCGAGTTCCTGGCTGCTGGCAAGGCACCTGGCAAAGACTTCGTCTGCGCCGCTGCACCTGGTACCTCCAACGCATACACCTTTAACGTCGACTCGTTCGCCATGTTCAAAATCAAGAACGACGCCAACGTGAAGGCACAAAAAGACTTGGCTGCTGCCATCATGTCGACTCAGTTCCAAGAAGTGTTCAACCTGAACAAAGGTTCTATCCCTGTTCGTTTGAACATGGACATGGCCAAGTTTGACGATTGCGCCAAACTGAGCTCGAAAGACTTTGTGGCCACTTCCAAGTCTGGTGCATTGGTGCCCTCTGTGGCCCACGGCATGGCCATCGCTTCCGCAACTGAAGGCGCCATCAAAGACGTGGTCAGCCAGTTCTGGAACGACGACAAAATGTCGACCAAAGATGCACAAGCCAAACTCGTGGCTGCTGCAAAAGTCAAGTAATCGCACTTGATCCCAACAGCCCGCCGCCATCGGTGGCGGGCTTTTTTTCTATCTTTTTGTTCACACCAAGCTGTCGCCATGTCCTCACTCACTTCCCGCGCGACCCACTGGTTGCCTAAGTTGGTGGTTGCTCCCAGCTTTGCGCTATCGCTGCTCTTCATCTATGGCTTCATGGTGTGGAACGGCTATTTGTCGGTTTCGGCATCGCGCATTCTGCCCAACTACGAGTTTGTGGGGCTTGCCCAATACGAAGCCCTGTTGGCCAATGATCGCTTTCACGTGGCCATGACCAACCTCGGAATTTTTGGGGTCTTGTTTATTGGCGGCGCCATGGCCTTGGGTGTGTTGCTGGCCATTTTGCTCGATCAAAAAGTGCGAGGCGAAGGCGTGCTGCGCACCATCTATTTGTACCCCATGGCGATTTCGTTCATCGTCACCGGTACGGCATGGAAATGGATGCTCAACCCCGGTTTGGGACTTGAACATCTGATGCACAGTTGGGGCTTTGAAAACTTCACTTTCGATTGGTTGGTGAACCCCGAAATGGCCATTTACACCGTGGTGATTGCCGGTGTGTGGCAAAGCGCAGGCTTTGTGATGGCCCTGTTTTTGGCGGCGCTGCGCGGCATCGACGATTCGATCATCAAAGCAGCGCAAGTGGATGGCGCCAATTTGCCCACCATCTACTGGCGCATCATTTTGCCCAGTCTGCGACCTGTATTTTTTAGCACGCTCATGATCGTCAGTCACTTGGCCATCAAGAGCTTTGATTTGGTGATGGCACTGACCGCTGGCGGCCCCGGCTTTGCCACCGATTTGCCCGCCACTTTCATGTATGCCCATGCGTTTACACGCGGCCAAATTGGATTGGGCGCTGCCAGCGCCATGATCATGTTGGCCACTGTGGCGGCCATTGTGGTGCCTTATTTGTATTCTGAATTGCGGAGCAAGCGATGAAATCGATTCACCTTCACCGCGTGTTGTTGTGGGGCATGCTGCTGTTGTTTGCCCTGTGGTTTTTGATTCCCTTGTACGTGATGTTGGTCACGTCGTTCAAAGATGCCGAACAACTGCGCGTTGGCAACTTGCTGAGTTTGCCCGCTTCGCTCAATTTTGACGCTTGGGGCAAGGCCTGGGGATCTGCATGCACCGGTGTGCAATGCGAAGGGTTGCAACCCTTCTTCTGGAACTCGGTAGCCATGGTCGTACCAGCCGTTCTGGTGTCTACGTTTATTGGCTCGGTCAATGGCTATGTGCTCAGCAAATGGCGCTTCAAAGGCAGCGATACCTTTTTTGCATTCATGCTGTTTGGGGTGTTCATGCCCATGCAAGTGGTGCTGTTGCCCATGAGCCAGGTATTGGGCTGGCTGGGCATTGCCAGCTCGATTTGGGGTCTGATTTTGGTCCACGTGATCGCTGGCATCCCCTCCACCACCTTGTTCTTTCGCAACTACTACGTGGGCCTGCCCGATGAACTCATCAAAGCTGCCATGCTCGATGGGGCTTCGTTTTGGCAAATTTTTTGGCGCATTGTGTTGCCCTTGTCGACTCCCATTTTGGTGGTCACCCTCATTTGGCAGTTCACCAATATTTGGAACGACTTTTTGTACGGTGTGGTGTTTTCAGGCGCCGACAGCAAGCCCATCACGGTGGGTCTGAACAACTTGGCCAATACGTCAACCACCGTGAAGGAATACAACGTTGACATGGCCGCCGCCATGATCGCCGCCCTGCCTACCCTCTTTGTTTACGTGGTAGCCGGTAAGTTTTTTGTGCGCGGGCTTACTGCCGGCGCTGTGAAGGGATAAACAGCATGAGTTCGCTTTCCATTCGAAACATTCACAAAACGTTCAACGAAACGGTGCACATTCTCAAGGGAATTGATTTGGAAATTGGTGCCGGCGAATTTTTGATTTTGGTAGGCCCATCGGGCTGCGGCAAATCCACGCTGCTCAACATGATCGCCGGTTTGGATGCTCCCACCTCGGGTGAGATTTTTATTGGCGACCGCAACGTCACGCATGCCTTGAGCAAAGATCGCGACATTGCCATGGTGTTTCAAAGCTACGCCTTGTATCCCAACATGACCGTGGCGCAAAACATTGCATTCGGTTTGGAAATTCGCAAGGTCCCCAAAGCCGAGCGCGAAGCTGCTGTTCAACGGGTTTCGCAAATGCTGCAAATTGGCCACTTGCTCGATCGCAAGCCTGGACAACTGTCAGGTGGACAGCGACAACGTGTGGCCATGGGCCGCGCCTTGGCACGTGACCCCAAATTGTTTTTGTTTGATGAACCATTGTCTAACCTAGACGCCAAGCTGCGTGTCGAGATGCGTGCAGAAATCAAGCAGCTGCATCAGCGCACGCAAACGACCACTGTGTATGTCACGCACGACCAAGTTGAAGCCATGACGCTGGGTGACCGCATTGCGGTGATGAAAGACGGGCTGGTGCAGCAGTTTGGCACCCCCAACGACATTTATACCCGTCCTGCCAACCTGTTTGTGGCTGAATTCATTGGCTCACCGGCCATGAACATGGTGCAAGCCAGCCGAAATGCTGGTGGCTTGATGGCTCAGGGTGTGAACATTCCTTTGAACGAGCGTCAACGCCAAGTGGTGGCTCAACACAGCCAGGGCGAATTCACCGTGGGCTTGCGCCCCGAAAACTTGGGCTTTGCCAACGAAGGCCTGCCTGGCGAGTTGGTGATGATTGAGCCCACTG
>JBEDMU010000024.1:0-12372 GCA_041170945.1 Pseudomonadota bacterium | reverse complement strand
CGCTTTGCGCGCCTCGGTAGTAGCCGACCCTCACTTTGCTCGCAAAAACACCAAAGACAACACGCCCGCTGTGATCTTTACCGAAATCGTACCCGGCGACAAACTCGAAGTCACCGTTGCTGCCAAGGGGGGTGGTTCGGAAAACAAATCCAAGATGGTCATGCTCAACCCCAGCGACAGCTTGGTCGATTGGGTTATCAAAACCGTTCCAACCATGGGTGCCGGATGGTGCCCACCGGGCATGTTGGGTATTGGTATCGGCGGCACCGCCGAAAAAGCCGTGCTGATGGCCAAAGAGAGCTTGATGGACGACCTGAATATGTACCAATTGCTTGAAAAATCAAGCAAGGGCGAAAAACTAGATCAAGTTGAAGAGCTGCGCTTGGAGCTTTATCACAAAGTCAACGCATTGGGCATTGGGGCACAGGGTTTGGGCGGCTTGACGACTGTTCTTGATGTGAAGATCAAGATGTACCCTACCCACGCTGCATCAAAGCCTGTGGCGATGATTCCCAACTGTGCCGCCACTCGTCATGCCCATTTCATCATGGATGGTTCGGGACCCGTTTACCTCGACCCGCCTTCATTGGATTTGTGGCCCAACGTCGAATGGAAACCCGATACGCAAAAAAGCAAGCGCGTCGACCTGAACAACCTCACTCGCGAAGAGGTGGCCAGCTGGAAGCCCGGTGATACGTTGTTGTTGAACGGCAAGATGCTAACCGGACGTGATGCTGCGCACAAACGCATTCAAGACATGCTGGCCAAGGGCGAGCCCTTGCCAGTTGACTTCACCAACCGCGTGATTTACTACGTTGGCCCTGTTGATCCCGTGCGAGATGAAGTGGTGGGACCCGCTGGCCCCACCACGGCCACACGCATGGACAAATTCACCGACATGATGTTGGCCAACACAGGCTTGATTGCCATGATTGGCAAATCAGAACGCGGACCAGTTGCCATTGAAGCCATCAAAAAACACAAGTCGGCTTACCTCATGGCCGTGGGCGGTGCAGCGTATTTGGTCTCAAAAGCCATCAAAGGTGCCAAGGTATTGGGCTTTGCCGATTTGGGTATGGAAGCCATTTATGAGTTTGACGTGGTGGACATGCCCGTGACCGTTGCAGTTGATGCTGGCGGCACCAGTGCACACATCACTGGACCCGAAATTTGGTCGAAACGCATCGCCTCGGGAGAGTTCAAAGGCATCGGTGTACAGGCCATTTGATGCAGCCCATTGGCGTTTTTGACAGTGGGATTGGAGGGCTGAGCGTGCTCGCTGCCCTGCAAGCCCAACTGCCACACGAACGCTTTGTTTATTTGGCCGATAACGGCCATGCACCCTACGGTGAAAAATCTGATGTCTATGTGCTGGAGCGCAGCCTGCGAATCACCGAGCACCTCATCAAGCAACATCACATCAAGGCATTGGTGGTGGCCTGCAATACGGCCACTGCTGCCGCCATTCATGAAATTCGCGCACGGCACCCCAGTCTTCCTGTGGTGGGCGTTGAACCGGCCATCAAACCTGCCCTAGCGTTGACCCAAACCAAGCGCATTGGGGTGATGGCCACCCGAGGCACGGTTGAAAGCCACAAATTCAAGCAGCTGATCAACCAGCACTGCTCGCAAGCAGATTACGTGGTGTGTGCGTGCAATGGTTTGGCACTGGCCATCGAACAATCGACCCACCCAAGCGCAAATGCGGCTGAGGTTGAATCCTCTATCGATGACTTGATCGAGCGTTACTTGAACGAGATGGGCGAATTTGGCAATCAACCAGGACAAATAGACACGCTGGTACTGGGCTGTACCCACTATGTTTTTGTAGCAGATCGCTTGCGCAAGCGATTGGGTCTTCAGGTGAGCATTTTGTCGACAGGCGATGCCGTGGCACGACAAACTTTACGCTTGTTGCAGCAACACCATCAGTTGCAAATTTCACAAGCGCCGACACCCTCTTCCAACCGAATTTCTTTGTACACCACTGGAGACTTGGCGAGCCTGAGATATGCCGCACAACGTTGGATCCATGTGACTGCCGCCTCATGCCACAAGGCTGATGCCTCAGTGGCCTAATCGAGAGGCATCGATTTGCCCTTGATGCACGTTGACACGTCGCAACAACAACAAGCCCATGACAAAAAACCCTGTCACACACACAATAGCCAAGCGGTGATTGCCTCCACTGAGCCATGTGATCAACCCATAACTGAGTGGTCCAAGGATGCTGGCTAATCGTATAGCGACCGTCCATAAACCAAAATATTCAGCCAATTTTTTTGCAGGGATCATCATGCCCGCCATAGCCCGGCCCGCTGATTGACTGGATCCCAAGCACAGGCCAGCAATCGCAGCTGCCCCCCAAAAATGCGCCTGGGTTTGTGATGCGGCCGCCCAGATGCAGGTGATGATCCAGCCCCATAGCGTCATACTCAAGGTGCGCCGATGGCCCCACGCATCTTGTACGTAACCAAAGATCAATGCGCCAAGCAACGCAGCCACATTCAGAACAAAAATGAGCAACATGGTTTGCTGGGTTTGGAAACCCATGACCTGCTCGGCATAAATGGCCGCCAGTGCAATTGCCACTGCGACGCCAGCTTGATAAGCCACCGCACTGGCCATGAGCCATCGAAAATCGGGAATAGCCTTTGACTCTCGCCAAGTTTGTAGCCATTGTTGCCAATGCTTGCGAGCTGGTGATGCAACCGCATGCCGATGAACTGTTGGTGGTTGTCCGCGTTCGTGCAACCAAACAAACGTGAACCCGGAAGCCCCAATGTACATAGCGGCAGTGATCCATAACGTGACTGGCACAAATTGGGAGGCCGTTTGCCCAAGACTCTGTGCCCACAAGACGTAGGCCAAACACAAGCCTAACGTGAGCATCCCGCCCAAATACCCCCATGCCCACGCCCAGCCACTGACTCGCCCCATGGCTTCGGGCTGGGCCAATTCAGGCAAAAAAGCGCCAGAAAGAGACTCGCCATAGGAATAAAACACATTGGACAAAAAAACCAAGATCCACGCCAACCACCACTCACCTGGACCTGCACCTGTGAGGGCTATAGTGCTCAAGACACATGCCCACGTGGCGAGCATGAGCAAACGCTTTTTGCTGGCATGGCGATCGGCCCATGCCCCCAAGATGGGCATGGTGAACATGACCCATGCATAAGAGGCACTTAAAGCGAGCGTCCATGCCAACGTGGCCCAATGGGTGCCAGCCGCAATCGTCGAAACAAAGTAAGTGGAATAAACCGCTGTGATGACAACCGTGGTGTAGCCTGAATTGGCGAAATCGTAAAACGCCCAACCCAAGACTTCGCGTAAACGAACCCCCGGTTTGAGCAGGGCTTGCATCACGGCCAATCAGTGCAAGTGACGGGGTTTGCGACCGCTGCCCCCATGACCAGAGGACCCGCCGTTGCGTGGCGGCATTCCCCACTGCATAGACAAAGCCAAGTCTTGCATGCGCTTTTGAAAAAGCTGATCAATCACTTCAACCACTGGACCCAATTCTTCGGGCTCAAAATGCCTTTGCATCATGTGCGTGACGTCATGAATCAGCATGTCGCGTTGAACGGCCATGATGTCGGCTGGAGTGGGGCCGACAAAACACATCCAAAAATCGTCTTTCGCTTCTTGACCGGGCTCTGCGTCTTCTTCATCGAACTCGTTGTCGTAAAAAGACACTTCAAAAGCAGCTCCTGTGCGGCACAACTCATTGAGGTTCATGCAAGCATCGGACAACGCCTGGCGGAAGTCGTCGTTTCCGGGGACTGTCCAGCAGACCTGCAAAATGGCTTCTGGCGCATGAAAAATCATGCCGGGCTCCTCTTCGTAAGCACTGGCACAGCCCTCACGAAATGAAGTTGCCCCGGCGTATTGCCACAAAGGCCTCAGAGCCTCGTGCAACTGATGTGGCCCCACATCTTCACGCAACGGAATGTCTCCGTGAAGATGAATTTCAAAGGGCGTGGAATGGTGGCTCATGGATACATTTTGGCATATCGTTCAAATAGGCATTCTGACCCGTACAATCATGGACTTGCAATTGTGCCGGGGTGGTGAAATTGGTAGACACAGCGGACTTAAAATCCGCCGCCAGCCTAACAGCGGCGTACGGGTTCGATTCCCGTCCCCGGCACCAATGCAACAAACACACGCCCATTGATTCAGCACAAAGCCTGTCTAGTTAGCCAGCGCATTCATGGCCCCACTGCAGTAAACTTTTTTCAAAGTTTGTTACTTCATGGAGTTTGTCATGACAACATTCACCGCTCAACTTGAACAACTGCAAATCATGCGCCGTGAATTGGTGTCGCAACTGCGCACCCAGCGCGGAGGTGCTGACAATCGCGTAGACGCCGCCTTGCAAAATCGTGAACAAGCCAGCGACGATTGGGCGGCAGCTGAAACCGAAATGGAATTGGGCTTTGCTTTAGAGGCGCACGAATTAGAGGAAATTGCGGCTATTGATGCTGCTATTGCCCGAATCAAACAAGGCCACTATGGTGAATGCCAAGATTGCGGCGCCGACATCGGAGAAGCCCGATTAAACGCCAACCCGGTGGCTCTGCGTTGTATTCAATGCCAAAGCAAGGTCGAAAAAAAAGCCTGAACTGCGTCAGGCTTGGTTGTGACACAACATGATTTACTCGGTTCGACCGACCGTGTGAATCTTGAACCCAAACTCCACTTTTTTGCCCTTGCGAGCACGGTGTGCTTTGGCTGAATTCAGACTGCGTATTTCCAAAGACTCTTCTCGCTCTTTGCCGCCACGACCTAAACCGGCCAGTCGAATGCTGCGCACATAGGCTGCTGCACCTGCCATTACATCTTTGTCTTCAAGCTCCATCAAGGTCAGTCCTCGTCCACCAGAAGGCATGCGTTTGAGTTCGTCTATTGCAAACGTGAGCACACGCCCTGCCTGTGAGACACAAGCGACGTCGGTGGCGACTGGCCACGGCTGACTGCCGGAACCTCCCTGAACCGGTGCGGGTTGACACAGTTGATCGCCCGCCGCCAAATTAACAAATGATTTACCGGCTCGCTGTCTGGAACTCATGTTTTCGATCGAAGCAATAAATCCAAAACCTGTGCGCGTACTCAACAACCACTCCATAGATGCAGGGCCGGCCAACATGTGCGCGATAGACGAACCAGGCTCTAATTCGATGAGGGTGGTGACAGGTGCTCCATCACCTCGCGCCCCAGGCAAAGAGGACACAGCCACCGAGTAGACGCGGCCGGTACTGCCCAACACAATGAGCGTGTCCACCGTTCGGCACTCGAAAGTGGCATATAGGGTATCGCCAGATTTGAATGCAAAGCTTTGCGCATCGTGACCATGACCCTGGCGCGAACGCACCCAACCTTTTTCAGAAATCACGACTGTCACAGGCTCGTCAACTACCTTGACCTCTGCCACTGCTCGACGCTCTTGCTGAATCAGGGTGCGACGACTGTCTCCGTACTGCTTGGCATCTGCTTCGATTTCACGAATCATCAAACGTCGCAGCACGGTGGGATTGCCCAAAATGTCTTCAAGCTCCTCTTTGTCTTTGCGCAATCCTGCCAATTCTTGTTCGATGCGAATAGCCTCTAAACGAGCCAACTGACGCAAGCGAATTTCCAAAATATCTTCAGCTTGACGTTCCGATAATTTGAAGCGATCCATCAGAGCGGGCTTAGGCTCTTCACTTTCGCGAATCAAGGCAATCACTTCATCGATGTTGAGCAACACCAATTGACGACCTTCAAGAATATGAATGCGAGCGTCGACCCGGTCGAGTCTGAATTGGCTGCGCTTGACGATGGTTTGTTGCCTGAACGTGATCCACTCCTGCATGAGTTCACGTAAGCTTTTCTGCACAGGCTTGCCATCCAACCCCACCGCTGTGAGGTTGACACTGAACGACGATTCCAAACTGGTATGGGCCAACAACGTGGTGGTCAGCTCATCCAAACTGATGCGACTGCTCTTGGGCTCAAAGACCAGACGAACCGGCGCGTCTTTGGAAGACTCGTCACGCACTTCATCGAGCACCGCCAATACCGATGCCTTGAGTTGGGTTTGATCTTGAGTGAGACTTTTTTTACCCGCCTTGACTTTCGGATTGGTGAGCTCTTCAATTTCCTCAAGCACTTTTTGCGAGCTCACACCTGGAGGAAGTTCGTTGACCACCCACTGCCACTGGCCTCGCGCCAAGTCTTCAACCGTCCACCTGGCACGTACCTTGAGGGACCCTCTTCCGCTGCGGTAAGCCTCTTGAATATCTGCTGTTGAACTGATGATTTGGCCGCCACCCGGAAAATCGGGACCCGGAATGAGCTGCAACCACTCATCGTCGGTGAGTTTGGGAGACTTGAGCAGCGCGACGGCTGCTTGCGCGACTTCAACCAAATTGTGCGAAGGAATTTCGGTGGCCATGCCCACGGCAATACCACTGGCGCCGTTGAGCAACGTAAAAGGCAATCTAGCGGGTAACTGCCTGGGCTCTTGAGTAGAACCGTCGTAATTGGGAATGAAATCGACGGTTCCTTCGTCGATTTCATCGAGCAGCAAACGGGTAATTTTGGCTAAACGTGCCTCTGTGTAACGCATGGCTGCCGCGCCATCACCGTCGCGACTGCCAAAGTTGCCTTGGCCGTCGATGAGCGGATAGCGCTGGCTAAAGTCTTGCGCCATGCGCACCAAAGCATCATAGGCAGCTTGATCACCATGAGGGTGATAACGACCCAACACATCGCCGACTACGCGTGCGCTCTTGACTGGCTTGGCCGCTCCACTGCCCGACCACGACAAACCCAAACGGTCCATGGCGTACAAAATGCGGCGTTGTACCGGCTTTTGACCGTCACAGGCATCGGGCAACGCACGCCCCTTGACCACACTCAGTGCGTACTCCAGGTATGCACGTTCTGCATAGTCGGCCAATGCGACCGCGTCTTCAGAGCCCACATCAGGGTTTTTCACCAAATCGTTCATTTGGGTTCCTCTAGCGATCAAATATCAATATCAATGGAATCGGCATGGCGCTCCATCAACTCACGACGAGCCGACGCTTCGCCTTTGCCCATGAGTCGCGTCATGCATGCATCAGTGCCCACATGCTCCCACGCGCCCAATGCAACAGGTAACAGCCTGCGGGTATCTGGGTTGAGTGTGGTGTCCCACAATTGCTCGGCACTCATCTCGCCCAAGCCTTTGAAACGACTGACTTGGCACTTGTCAGGATTGACACCCTCTTTTTGAGCCTTGTCTAAGATGCTTTTGAGCTCGGCCTCATCAAGCGCATAGATTTTGGCAGCGGGCTTTTTGCCTCGTGCTGGCACATCAACTCGAAACAATGGAGGCCTTGCCACATACACATGGCCCGCTTCGATCAACTTGGGGAAGTGCTTGTAAAACAAAGTCAGCAACAGCACCTGAATGTGCGAGCCATCCACATCGGCATCAGACAAGATACAAATCTTGCCGTATCGCAAACCTGTTAAATCGGCGGCGTCATCCTTGCCGTGTGGGTCAACCCCAATAGCCACCGAAATATCGTGAATTTCGGTGTTGGCAAACAAACGATCTCGATCAACCTCCCAAGTGTTGAGGACCTTGCCACGCAGGGGCAAAACGGCTTGACACTCTTTGTCTCGCCCCATTTTGGCACTGCCTCCAGCCGAGTCTCCCTCGACCAAAAACAACTCGTTGTGCGACAAGTCTCGGCTTTCGCAGTCAGTGAGTTTTCCGGGGAGAACCGCCACCCCCGAACCCTTGCGCTTTTCCACTTTTTGACCAGCACGCTGACGAGATTGGGCAGCACGAATGACCAATTCAGCCAACCGCTTGCCGTGCTCGATGTGCTGGTTGAGCCAAAGTTCAAAAGCTGGACGTACAAACTGGCTGACCAAACGCAAAGCATCTCTGCTGTTCAGACGTTCTTTGATTTGCCCTTGAAATTGAGGATCAAGCACTTTGGCTGACAACACAAAACTGGCACGTGCAAACACGTCTTCAGGCAATAACTTGACCCCTTTGGGCAACAAGGCGTGCATGTCAATGAAGCTTTTCACCGCCTGAAACAAGCCCTCACGCAACCCGCTGTCGTGGGTGCCTCCAGCAGGCGTGGGAATGAGGTTGACGTAGCTTTCGCGAACGGTACCCCCTTCTTCGGTAAAGGCCACACACCAAGCGGCACCTTCACCTGCAGCAAAACTGTCATGGCCATTTTCTGCGTATCCCTCCCCCTCAAAAGCAGGGATCAAGGGGGTGGTGTCAAGCGTTTGCTCAAGGTAATCCTTGAGACCACCTTTGTACTGCCACGTTTGAGTGTCTCGCGTTTTTTCGTGATGCAAGGAAACCGTGACACCGGGCATGAGCACAGCCTTGCTGCGCAAGAGGTGAACCAGCTCACCCATCGGAAACTGCGATGACTCAAAGTACTTGGCGTCGGGCCAAACGCGAACCGTGGAGCCGTTTTTGCGTTCGCCGGTTTCAAGAGCCCTGACTTGCAGGGCCTCAATGACATCTCCGCCAGAAAACACCAACGAAGCCCGCTGACCATCACGATGAACCGTTACCTCTAATCTTTTTGACAAAGCATTGGTCACGCTCACGCCTACCCCGTGTAAACCACCCGAGAAGCTGTAGGCACCGCCCTTGCCCTTGTCGAATTTGCCACCGGCATGCAAACGCGTGAACACCAGTTCAACCACCGGGGCACCTTCTTCGGGATGCAACCCAAATGGAATACCTCGACCGTCGTCTTCTACGCTGATAGAACCGTCGGTATGCAAAGTCACCTTGATGCGCTTACCAAAACCTGCCAGCGCCTCATCGGCGGCGTTGTCGATCACTTCTTGCAAAATATGCAAGGGGTGATCGGTGCGGGTGTACATGCCGGGTCGTTGCTTAACTGGTTCTAGACCTTTGAGCACCCGAATGGAAGATTCTGCGTAATCGGTATTGGGAGATGCGGAGTTGGATTTAGCCATGGCCGGTCATTGTACGTAACGGTAGAATGGTTCTTTTTTGGAAGCTTTGGAGACAGACCCCATGATCACAGGCAGCATCGTGGCATTGGTAACCCCCATGCACGAAGATGGCAGCGTTGACTTTGACAGCCTGCGCCAATTGATCGATTGGCACATTGCAGAAGGAACCGACTGCATTGGCGTGGTGGGCACCACGGGCGAGTCACCCACGGTGACGGTCAGCGAACATTGCGAAATCATCCGAGTCTCGGTTCAACAAGCCAAAGGACGAGTTCCCATCATGGCTGGGTGTGGCGCCAATTCCACAGCTGAAGCCATTGAGCTGGCCAAATTTGCCAAATCGGTTGGAGCCGACTGCCAACTGCAAGTGGTCCCCTACTACAACAAACCCACCCAAGACGGTATTTATGCCCATTACAAGGCCATTGCCGAGGCTGTAGATTTGCCCGTTATTTTGTACAACGTGCCGGGCCGCACCGTCGCAGATATGCTGCCTGAAACCACCTTGCGTTTGGCCCAGGTTGACGGAATCATTGGGGTCAAAGAGGCCACAGGCAACATCGATCGAGCCCAATGGCTGATTCGCCAAGCACCCAAAGACTTTGCCATTTACTCGGGCGATGATCCCACCGCCATTGCTTTGATGCTACTGGGCGGTCATGGCAACGTGAGTGTTTCGGCCAATATTGCCCCTCGTTTGATGCACGAACTTTGTACAGCGGCGATGAGCGGTGACATTCAAACGGCGCGTCGCATTCAAATGCAATTGCTGCCCATTCATAAGCACCTGTTTACCGAACCCAACCCCATCCCCGTGAAATGGGCGTTGTCACGCATGGGCAAATGCAAACCGCATATGCGTTTACCGCTCACCCCCTTGACCTCTTCTGCGCAGGCTCAGCTTGAGGCTGCCATGCGCGAATCCAACCTGATTGCCTAAACTCGATATGAAGCGCATTGCCTCTTACACAACCGTTTTGTTGGCCATCACCCTAGCGGGCTGTTCGGTGCTTGAAGAAAGCAAGGTAGATTACAAAACTGCACAACGCACGCAGCCTCTTGAAGTCCCGCCTGACCTTTCACAAATCAAATCAGATTCACGCTACCAGCTGCCCGGCATGTCGGTGAGTGCCAATCAAATGCAAACCGGCGTGCAGCAAGCCTCTGCGCTACCCACCGCCGCCCAACAGTTTGGCGAAATCAAACTCGAACGAGCTGGCAACCAGCGTTGGCTGGTGGTTTCTAAGTCAGCCGATCAATTATGGGATCCCGTACTCGAATTTTGGAAAGCCAACGGTTTTGTGGTGAAAGTCAATCGCCCAGAAATTGGCGTCATGGAAACCGAATGGGCGGAAAACCGAGCCAAACTGCCCATGGACTTTGTGCGTGAAAGCCTAGGTAAATTGCTGGGCAGTCTGTACTCGACTGGCGAGCTCGATAAATTTCGCACTCGCATGGAGCGCAATGCCGATGGCAGTACTGAAATTTATGTGTCACACAAAGGCATGATTGAAGTCTATGCACGTGAGCGAGATGATTTCACACAGTGGCAACCCCGCCCGTCAGACCCCGAACTTGAAAATGAGTTTTTGCGCCGCTTGATGATTGCATTGGGCACCTCGCAGGCCAATGCCCAAGCTGCATTACCCGCCGCCGCCAATGGCTCAACTCCAGCTACCAAAGCCGCGGTGAAGGCTGCCGTGGAGTCGGTTGATGGAATCCCTACTCTGTGGCTACAAGACTCTCTTGACCGTGCCTGGCGTCGTGTCGGCTTGGCCCTTGATCGCTCAGGATTTACCGTCGAAGAGCGTGATCGCAAGACATTGACATACACCGTGCGTTATGTACCCAGTGTTGCACCTGGTCAAGCTGCCGATCCAGGCTTCTTTGCCAAGCTGTTTTCAAGCAAATCAAAAGATTCTGGCCCCGTCCAAATGAAGGTGCTTTTGCTAGAGTCGGGCAACCGCATTCAGGTCAGAGCACTCACACCCGAGGGTCAACCCAATCGATCTGCGCAAGCCACTGACATGCTTGAATTGCTGGCCACTGATTTGCAGTAATTTTTTCGGTGCTGCGCGTTAACAATTTGGCCAGTGGCAGCTCGGGCAATGCCACATTGGTTCAACATGGCTCAGGTTCACAATCGGTCAACTTATTGATCGATTGTGGCCCTGGGATCCGTTTGCTAACGCAGCTGATTGCCCAATCAGGTCTAGAACCGGAACAGGTAGACGGCATCTTTATCACACATGAGCACAGCGACCACTGGGGTAGCGTGATGAAGTGGCAGCAACGTTACGGTACCCCTGTGTGGATGAGTCGAGGGACATGGATGGCCATGGGCTCACCTGCATTTGCTGGTCCCTTACACTGGGCACACGACTCCTTGCCGTTTACCCTCAAAGACGGTCTAGAAATTACCCCGGTCACCGTGCCACACGACGCACGCGAGCCTCTTCAATTGCGTTGCTCCAATGGTTCCCGAGACGTGGGAATTGTGACTGACTTGGGGCACTCAACCCTGCATCTGGAACGTGCCATGCAACATTGCCATGCCTTGTTGGTGGAGTGCAACCACGATGTCGATCTGCTACAACAAGGTCCCTATCCTCAGGCCTTGAAACACCGGGTGGGAGGCGATTGGGGACACTTGTCTAACGCACAGGCAGCGGGCTTGGTCGGTCGGCTCAACCACCCCGAGCTCAACTGGGTCATGGCGGCTCATTTAAGCGCAGAAAATAATCGCCCCGATTTGGCTCAAGACAGTCTATCCAACACATTGAACTGCTCCATGGACTGCATCCATGTGGCTTTGCAAAACACTCCCACGGGCTGGGTTACGGTTTAAGCCAACAAAAAAGCCACCTTGCGGTGGCTTTTTGACAGAAAGAGCGCAATCGTTAAGACTGCAGCTCGATCAGTTGCGCCAATTACTGCTTGGCGGGAGCTGCGGGAGCAGCAGCAGGTGCAGCGGCTGCGGGAGCAGCAGCAGGAGCGGCTGCAGCGTCAGCAGCAGGAGCGGCTGCGGGAGCAGCAGCAGCGGGAGCTTCTTCTTTTTTGCTGCAAGCAGAGAAAGCAACAGCGGCGAACAGAGCGGCCAACAGAGCGGTCTTTTTCATGGATAGAGTCCTGTGAGTGTTGATTGAGTTGAGAACGGGACAAGCCCGACCCTAACGGATTAGGATCAGATGGATTTTATACGTATTTTTACTTAGTAACTATCCCTGATATGCACAACACCCGGACAGCGTGGTTATTTTGCGACAAGATGCAACCAACCCTGCTCCATCCAATCTTGCAACACGGCCAAGGCCCCGCTTCCAAGCTTTTTGCTCTCAGTTAGCGACAATTGCCGTGTGTTGGCCAGTTGCTGCA
>JBEDMU010000023.1:0-5193 GCA_041170945.1 Pseudomonadota bacterium | reverse complement strand
GCGCACGGCGTTGTCAGAAATGGTGGTTGAGGGAATCAAAACCAATATTCCCTTGCATCGTGAAATCATGAACGATGCCAGCTTCATCACCGGTGGAACCAACATCCACTATTTAGAGCATTGGCTCAAACAACACGAGCGTTGATTCGGTGGCTGCACTTTATGAATTGCGCGTGGTCGTTCCGGCCGACCACGTCGAAACTTTTTGCGATGCCTTCGACGCCCTAGAAGCGTTGAGCGTATCTGTAGAAGATGCCGATGCCCAAACCGACGCCGAACAAGCGCTGTTTGGTGAACCTGGCATGCCGCCGCCCGCCGATGGCTGGAATCGTTCTCGCATCACGGCCTTGTTCGATCACGAGGGCAGTGCACGTGAGGCCCAAACCCTGTTGCAAGCGCAAGACTTCGCAGCAGGCGCCGATCGTTGGAATGTGACAGCGGTGGCCGATCAAGATTGGGTGCGTCTGACCCAATCGCAGTTTGCGCCGGTGATGATCACCCCCGAATTCTGGATTGTTCCCAGCTGGCACGAACCTCCTGCCCAAGCCAAGGTCACCTTGCGACTCGATCCGGGCTTGGCATTTGGCACGGGCACGCATCCCACCACGCGCATGTGTTTGCGTTGGATCGCTTCACAATCGCTGAGCGGTCAACGAGTGCTGGACTATGGTTGCGGTTCGGGCATTTTGGCCATGGCTGCGCATCGGTTTGGCGCCCGTGACATCGATGCGGTTGACATTGATCCTGCAGCTGTTGAGTCAACGCTGTTGAACATTGACACCAATGCCACTCCCATGCGTGTGGGGCTGCCCGAAGTGGCTCACGCAAGCTACGACTTGGTGGTGGCCAACATCTTGGCGTCACCCTTGAAGGTGTTGGCGCCGTTGTTGTGCGGGCACATGGCAAAACCCCATGGCCGAATCATCATGGCCGGAATTCTGGATCGTCAAGAACAAGAATTGCGCGAGGCGTACGCACCGTATGTTTCGCTGCAGGTGCTTGATCGCGAAGACGGTTGGATTTTGATGGGTTGCGTGTAAATAAAAAAAGCCCGAAGCGAACTTCGGGCTTTTCTCACTGAAACCTAACCGATTAGGGCTTGGAAGCAGTGGGGAAGGGCCATGCGGCCTGAGGCGTCAGCGTGGTTTTCGCAGGCGCAGCAGCAGGGGCAGGCTTAGCGGCGGGCTTTTTAGCGGCTGCTTTTTTGGCAGCAGGCTTTTTAGCGGCGGGCTTTTTTGCAGCAGGCTTCTTAGCAGCTACTTTTTTGGCAGCAGGCTTTTTAGCTGCGGGCTTTTTGGCTGCTGCGGGTTTCTTAGCAGCAACTTTTTTAGCGGCGGGCTTCTTAGCTGCCACTTTCTTCACTGCAGGCTTTTTAGCTGCTGCAGGTTTCTTGGCTGCTACTTTTTTCGCTGCGGGCTTTTTAGCTGCTGCGGGCTTCTTAGCGGCCACTTTCTTCACTGCGGGCTTTTTGGCTGCAGCGGGTTTCTTGGCAGCAGCAGGCTTCTTAGCCGCTACTTTTTTGGCTGCGGGTTTTTTAGCCGCGGCGGGTTTTTTAGCTGCGGGTTTTTTTGCAGCAGGTTTTTTTGCAGTTGCCATTAGATTTCTCCTTGTCGATCTTCAAAGGACATCGCTTCCCAATGCGGGAGTTGGCGATGATTCAGGCGCACACGCCAAACGTCGCCCTTGAGCGGCTTCTGACGTGTGCGTTCTGAATACGGAAAAAAAGCCCACCACTTGATCAACTGACCAAGTGCATGGGCTTTTCAAAAAAGGGCTTGTATGTGTGTGACTCAATTCAGTCCCATGACAAAGTTCCTCCGGTCTGATACTCGATGACTCGGGTTTCGAAGAAGTTACGTTCCTTCTTCAAATCGATCATCTCGCTCATCCATGGGAACGGATTCTCTTCGTTGGGGAACAACGCGTCAAGACCAATTTGTGTGGCACGACGGTTGGCGATGTATCGCAAGTAACCTTTGAACATCGATGCGTTCAAGCCGAGCACGCCACGAGGCATGGTGTCTTCAGCATAACGGTACTCAAGTTCAACGGCCTTTTCGAACAAGGCTTTGATTTCTGCTTTGAACTCAGGAGTCCACAAGTGTGGGTTTTCAAGCTTGATTTGGTTGATGAGGTCAATGCCAAAGTTGCAGTGCATCGACTCGTCACGCAAGATGTATTGGTATTGCTCAGCGGCGCCCGTCATTTTGTTTTGACGACCTAGAGCCAAAATTTGTGTGAAGCCCACGTAGAAGAACAAGCCTTCCATCAGGCAAGCAAACACAATGAGAGACTTCAACAAGGTTTGGTCAGTTTCGGGGGTGCCGGTCTTGAAGTTGGGGTCCATGATCGCGTCGATGAACGGGATCAAGAATTCGTCTTTGTCACGAATAGATGAAACTTCTAAATAGGCATTGAAGATTTCGCCTTCATCGAGTCCCAGCGATTCAACAATGTATTGATAAGCGTGGGTGTGAATGGCCTCTTCGAAGGCTTGGCGCAGCAAAAACTGACGGCACTCGGGCGCTGTGATGTGACGATAGGTGCCCAAGGTGATGTTGTTGGCAGCCAAAGAATCGGCGGTGACAAAGAAACCGAGGTTGCGCTTGATGATGCGACGCTCGTCTTCAGTCAGGCCGTTGGGATCTTTCCACAACGCAATGTCGCGCGTCATGTTGACTTCTTGGGGCATCCAGTGATTGGCGCAAGTCGCCAAGTACTTTTCCCATGCCCATTTGTATTTGAATGGAACCAGTTGATTGACGTCGGTTTTGCCGTTGATGATTCGTTTATCAGCAACGTTCACGCGGCGATGGGTGGCAGGTGCCTCGTCAACAATTGCCGACGATGAAGCCACGGGTTGTGTAACCGCGCGAGGTGTCAATGAAGTGTTGGTGTCTTCCCAGTTCAACATAGAGTTTCCAGTGAGCGAATTATCAGATCGAATTGATCAAATTGAAAGAGATTTTGTGAAATAGTTTGCAAGAAGTGTTGTGTGCATGCATCGTTGAAACACACGCACACCACTACTTCTTGCTCAACTTTTTACTGACATGCTTCGCAATCGGGGTTGTCAATCGAACAGAACTTGATGTCGGTTGCAGGTTCAGCTGCTGCCGCGTAAGCCGCGCCAGCATTGGCTTGCGCCGAAGGCACTGCATTCAATTGGCCTGATCGCCCTGTTGATTTTTCAACGTGAGTGGCAGCCATGGTGCGCAGGTAATAAGTGGTTTTGAGTCCGCGCAACCAAGCCAACTTGTAGGTCTCGTCCAATTTCTTGCCCGAAGCTCCTGCCATGTAAATATTCAGCGATTGCGCTTGGTCGATCCACTTTTGGCGACGTGCAGCTGCTTCAACCATCCAGCGTGTATCGACTTCGAACGCCGTGGCATACAGCGCTTTGATTTCATCGGGCACGCGATCGATGGCAGCGAGTGATCCGTCAAAGTGTTTGAGATCCATGATCATCACGTCGTCCCACAAGCCCAAGCGTTTGAGGTCGCGAACCAGGTAGCCGTTTACCACGGTGAATTCGCCAGACAAGTTGGACTTGACCGACAAGTTGCCAAAGCAAGGCTCAATGCAAGCATCGACACCAATGATGTTGGAGATGGTGGCGGTGGGGGCAATGGCCACACAGTTGGAGTTGCGCATGCCGTCTTGGGCAATTTTTTGACGCAGTGCATTCCAGTCCATGCGAGTGGTGCGATCGACTTCTACGTAGCCCCCGCGTTCTTGAGCCAAACGGTCGATGGTGTCGGGCGGCAATATGCCTTGGTCCCACAGCGAACCTTTGAAGCTGGAGTAACGGCCGCGTTCACGAGCCAGTTCGGTAGAGGCCCAGTATGCGTAGTAGCAAATGGCTTCCATGGACGAGTCGGCAAATTCAACGGCCGATTCGCTGCCATAGGGGGTGCGCATTTCATAGAGCGCATCTTGAAACGCCATAAGCCCCAATCCCACAGGACGGTGACGCAGGTTGGAATCGCGCGCTTTTTTCACAGCGTAGTAGTTGATATCGATGACGTTGTCGAGCATGCGCATGGCCACGGCCACCGTGCGTTGCAGTTTTTCGTGATCGAGCACTTTGCCTTGAGGGCTGTCTTTGAGGTGGCGCACCAGGTTGATGGAGCCCAAATTGCACACCGCTGTTTCGCCGTCGCTGGTGTTGAGCGTGATTTCGGTACACAAGTTGCTGGAGTGCACCACACCCGCGTGTTGTTGGGGGGAGCGAACGTTGCAAGCGTCTTTGAAGGTGATCCAGGGGTGTCCGGTTTCGAACAGCATGGTCAACATCTTGCGCCACAAGTCTTTGGCGGGCACACGGCGGAAGAGTTTGATTTCGCCACGATCGGCTTTTTGTTCGTAGGCGGTGTAGGTGCGTTCAAAGTCAGAGCCAAACAGGTCGTGCAGATCGGGCACGTCGTTGGGCGAGAACAAAGTCCAGTCGGCACCTTCCATCACGCGCTTCATGAACAAGTCGGGAATCCAGTTGGCCGTATTCATGTCATGGGTGCGGCGGCGGTCATCGCCGGTGTTTTTGCGCAGTTCCAAAAACTCTTCTACGTCCAAATGCCAAGTTTCAAGATAGGTGCACACGGCCCCCTTGCGTTTGCCACCTTGGTTCACGGCCACGGCGGTGTCGTTGACCACCTTCAGGAAGGGCACCACGCCTTGAGACTCGCCATTGGTGCCTTTGATGTGCGCGCCCAATGCACGAACGCGGGTCCAGTCGTTGCCTAGGCCGCCTGCAAATTTAGACAACAAGGCGTTTTCTTTGATGGACTCGTAAATGCCATCGAGGTCGTCGGGCACGGTGGTGAGGTAGCAGCTGGAAAGCTGGCTGCGTTGGGTGCCGCTGTTGAACAGCGTGGGGGTCGACGACATGAAATCGAAGCTGGACAGCACTTCGTAAAACTCAATGGCACGTGCTTCGCGGTCCACTTCGTTCAGGGCCAAGCCCATGGCCACTCGCATGAAAAACGACTGGGGCATTTCGATGCGCTGCTTGCGGATGTGCAAGAAGTAGCGGTCGTACAGGGTTTGCAAACCCAGGTAATCAAACTGCAAGTCGCGTTCGGGTTTGATGGCGCTGGCCAAACGGGCCAAGTCGTATTGACCCAGTTTGTCGTCGAGCAAGTCGGATTCGATGGCGCGCTTGATGAGGCGGGGGAAGCTTTCGGTGTAGGCGGC
>JBEDMU010000022.1:0-11499 GCA_041170945.1 Pseudomonadota bacterium | reverse complement strand
AACAAAGGCGGCTGGCTGGCTGAATATTCTTTGTCCAGTCATGAATTTCAAACCAAACAAACCTTTGCCGAAACGCTTCTACAACTGGCCCAGCTAGATGAGGTCATAGGCCCAACTGATGCTCGCTCTGCCATCAAGCGGCTTTATCAATTGTGTGCCCAAAGAATTTTCCAACCTCAAACCACAGGACAACCTGCGCTTCAAGTGCTGGGAACTTTAGAAGCCAGTGGTTTGACTTTTGACGCGCTTTGGGTCATGGGGTTGAATGAATCAGTCTGGCCTGCACCGGCACAACCCAGTCCCTTTTTGCCTATTTCATGGCAGCGCCAACACCATACACCCAACGCCAGCAGCGAGGTTCAATGGTCATTTGCGCAATCGGTGATGTCACGCTTGCTCAGCGCAGCGCCCGAGGTGATTTGCTCATGGTCCAGAATGGACAAAGACAGCGAGTTGCGACCCAGCTCGATGTTGCAGCCTTGGTTACCAGGCCTCAACCTAGAAGCCCCTCAACGCAAGGATTGGGTAGCGCAAGCTGCTTTCAACTGGGACCCCAACGGGTTCGCACGGCTTAGCGACGAGGTGGCTCCTCCTGTGGCCTTCGGAGAACACGTCTCGGGCGGAAGCGGCTTGCTCAAGGCACAAGCCATCTGTCCAGCTTGGGCGTATTATCGATATCGCTTGGGGGCTAAGGAGTTGCATACCCCTCAAGAGGGGCTTGATAACGCAGCCCGTGGCACATTGGTACACGACGCCTTGTGTGTTTTTTGGCGGCGCGTGACCAGTTTAGAGGCCCTACATGGGTGTTCACCCTCTGCCCTTTCTTTGCACATTGAGCAATCGGTCGATCAAGCGATTGACCGCTACAACCATGAACCTGACCACTTGCCACTGCGACCGAATGAACAGGCTCTTGAACGTGACCGGCTGATTCAGTTGCTGCAACGCTGGATCGCGATCGAGCAACGTCGTTCGCTGGCATTTCGAGTCATCGAAACAGAAAAGTCGGTTCAGATCAACCTAGAAGGCTTGGAAATGCGTTTGCAAATTGATCGCATCGACGAATTGGATGACGGGCGTTGGATTGTGATCGATTACAAAACTGGCCGCAGCGTCGATTTGAAAAACTGGGCCAGCAAGCGTCTCACAGAGCCTCAGCTGCCCCTTTACGCCGTGATGTCTTGGGCAGACTCCACCGACGTGGCAGGTGTGGTGTTTGGCAAGGTTCGACTGCGCAACAAAGAAGCAGGGTTTACTGGCATCACCGCAGAAGAAGACTTGCTGCCAGCTGTGGAGTCATTGAACAGTTCGAAACAACGCGGCCTGTTTCCGCCAGAGGCGTTTCCCAACTGGATATCCGTTCTGCAGCACTGGCAAATGCAGCTCCATGCTGTAGCACGCGAAGTTCGCCAAGGCCTTGCCAGCGTGACGTTTGAGAAAGAAAGTGCACTGCAATACTGCGAAGTCAAACCCCTGTTGCGACTGTCAGAGCGACAGCTTCAGCTTGAACAATGGTTGCGTGGAGAATCGACGTGACGGGCGCCTCAGATCACGAATGGTTGGCACTTGACGAGCACAACCGCCAACAAGCTTTGGATGGCAATCGTTCATTTATTGTTCAGGCTCCTGCTGGTGCTGGCAAAACCGAATTGTTGACACAGCGATTTTTGACCTTGCTGCAAAACGTCGAACATCCAGAGGAAATTGTTGCGCTGACATTCACCAACAAAGCGGCCGCCGAAATGCGCAAGCGCATTGTAGAAAGCTTGCTAGCCGCCCACCGGCAACAGCCCCCTTCTCAAGCCCACAAGCAAATCACGTATCAACTGAGCCTTCAAGTATTGGCGCGTGACCAACAGTTGGGCTGGGGGTTGTTGCAGCAAGCCGGGCGTTTGCAAATCACCACGCTTGATGCTTTGTGCGCTCGACTAGCCAGACACATGCCGGTTCTCTCTAGATTTGGCAGTCAGCCCAGCGTCACCACAGACGCCGAGCCTTTTTACCAACGTGCCGCTCAACTCACCCTTGGCAAACTCGACTCTGCATCGAACGGCGACAAACAAGTGGCTCAAGCCGTTCGCTTGGCACTGGCTCATTTTGAAAATGACCGTCAACGCCTAGAAGGGCTGTTGCTGTCCATGCTGGCATCGCGCGATCAGTGGCTGACATATGCGGTCGATCACACCGATACCCAAGCTCGGTTAGACGCTCAAGCCGCTCTTTCAGCGATGGTGCGTTTGGAATTGGAAGCCGTGAGCGAGGTATTGCCCCACTCGCAGCAACTGCAGATCATGGCAGCAGCTCGTTTTGCCGCCGCACATGTTCAAGAGGCGCTGGCAGCCAAGAAGGCTGTGCCTGCCAGCTTAGCGGCATTGGAGGGTTGGCATGCGCCCTTGCGCTTGACCGAGGAAGATTTGCCACTGTGGCAAGGTGTAGCCGATTTGCTGTTGACACGCGACGCAAACGTTCGAAAATCCCCCCCAAAAAGCTTAGGCCTTACCACCGCCACAGCCGAAGGCAAGGCCCACAAAGAAACCTTGCAAGCGTTTTTGGATGCATTTAACGCTCACCCAAAGGCCACGCAGCTGGCCCGGGTGCACGCACTCATTCCTCCCATTTACGACGACCGCGAGTGGGAACTGATCAATAGCTTGGTGCGAATATTGAAAGATGCCAGTGCGGAACTGTGGTTGGCGTTTCAAGAAGCGGAACAAGTCGATTTCATTGAAATCACACAAAATGCATTGCGTGCCCTGGGAGATCCCAATGAACCTACCGATTTGGCTCTACAACTCGACTACCAAATTCGGCATTTGCTGATTGATGAATTTCAAGACACCAGTCCAGTTCAAGTCGACCTGCTGAACCGCTTGACCACAGGTTGGCAGGCAAACGATGGTCGCTCTCTGTTTTTGGTGGGCGACCCCATGCAGTCAATTTACCGTTTTCGCAAAGCTGATGTGGGATTGTTTTTGCATGTACAGGCGAACGGAATTGGGCAAGTGCAACTGCAACCCTTGCAGTTGTATCGCAACAACCGATCAGATCAAGTGTTGGTGGAATGGGTCAATGATTCCTTTGCGCACATATTCTCCGATCGGGCTGACGCCAGAGTGGGCGCCGTGAGGTTTGAACCCGCAGCCGCCACGCGTGCGCCGCTGTCAGATGCAGGGGTTCACATGCACCCCATTCCAAGTGCAGAGGCCAGAGAATCAACCGCCGTTGTTGATGCAAACGGCGTGCTTGAAGCACAACGGGTGATCCAAATCGTGCGCCAAACTTGGACTGAAGATCGCACTCGCAGCGTAGCTGTGTTGGTACGTGCTCGGGGGCACTTGAAGTCCATCGTGGAAGTGTTGCGAAAGTCGGCTCCTGACTTGCCGTTTCAAGCGGTTGAAATTGAATCGTTGGGACAAAGACAATGCATCCTCGACTTGGTAAGCCTCACACATGCTTTGCATCATCGAGCAGATCGTGTTCATTGGTTGGCGCTGCTTCGAGCCCCTTGGTGCGGCCTGTTGTTAGAAGACTTGCACCGATTGGCGCACGACGATCACCGCTCAACGATTTGGCGTTTGATGAATCAACCCAAACGATTCGAACAGCTCAGCGCAGATGGTCAACAACGCCTTGCTCATGTGCGAGAAGTGTTGCATGAAGCACTTGAAGGCCAAGGCCGAATGCGTCCCCGACAATGGATCGAAAGCACATGGCAAGGGTTGGGTGGACCGCACACCCTCAAGTCTGAGCGCGACCTGTTAGACGTACAAGCTTATTTTGAATTGTTAGATGAAGTCGATGTGGGTGGAGCTTTGGATCTGCAGGCGCTAGAACGTCAACTCAATTTGTTGTACGCCGCACCAGAGCCTCACACCTCTGAACCCATCCAGATCATGACGATCCACAAATCGAAAGGCTTGGAATTTGACACGGTGATTTTGCCTGGCTTGCATCGTCAACCCAGAAACGACAACCAGCCGCTGATGATTTGGGACAAGGTCTTGCTCGAAGATGGCCGCGAACATTTGGCTGCTGGCGTGGTACGTGCCGGAAATGACCAAGACCACGAATCGCCTCGACCTTACGATTTGTTACAAGCCTACGAAAAGTCGCGCAGCGCCAACGAATCCAAGCGGTTGTTGTACGTGGCCGTGACTCGTGCGATTCGCAAACTTCACTTGTTGGCTGTGGTCGAATCAGAAGACCCATCATCCGCCGGTCTTGCCATCAAACCTCCTTTGCAAGGGTCTTTGTTGAAGTGGTTGTGGCCCACAGTAGAAACGTCATTCACAGCTGCACTGATCGCTCAAGCTGCGAAAGCTGATCTGCAGGATGACGCTCGCTCCCTTGAAGAATTCAAACCATGGCTAGAGCGCTTGCGTCAGGTGGGCTGGCCTGCAGCATTGGCCCCCTCGTTGAACGACCCCGTGGCTCCATCTGGCCCCGCACCCCATCACGCCAGCAACATGGAAGCCAGCCCCTATGCCGTGGATGTGGGTGTTCTGACACACCGATACTTGGAGCTGATCGCCAAGCAAGGTTTAACGACATGGTCCGAAAGTCGAGTGCAGGCAGCGCAACCGCAACAAATTCTTTGGTTTAAACAAAAAGGTTACAACCTTCAGAAGTGCCATCAGGCCAGCCAAGAAGTGCAACAACATTTGTTGCGAACCTTGCGTTCAGAGCGGGGGCGCTGGATATTGAGTGCTCACGAGTCTGCTGCCAGCGAAACCCCATTTACCACTTGGGCCAACGGCCAGTTGCAGCAGCATGTGATTGACCGTACTTTTGTGCACGATGGTGTGCGCTGGATTGTTGATTACAAAACCACCGTTGCGCCTGATTCTGTAGACGATACTTGGGTAGCTGACCAATTGTTGCTGCACCGAGAGCAGTTACTGCGTTATGTTCAACTGTTCAAAGATGATGGACTGCCTGTGCGCGCGGCTCTCTATTTAACCGGGATGGATTGCTGGATCCCTTTGGACGAATAGGCAATTTCATTCTTCCTCCACGATAATGTCGATATGAATGTGCGATGGACCCCCCATGTGACGGTAGCCGCCGTCATCGAAGAGCAAGGCCGATACTTGTTGGTTGAAGAGATCACCCGAGATGGCTTGCGATTGAACAACCCTGCAGGTCATTTAGACCCCGGAGAAAGCCCCGCTGAGGGCTGCGCCCGCGAAGCGCTAGAAGAGACGGCGCGTCTGTTTGAACCCACCCATTTGGTCGGCATTTACCTTTCCCGCTCTTTGTCTGTTGCGACAACAGACTCGCCCAACATTCACTACTTGCGTTTGGCGTTTGGGGGGAGACACGGCGAGGCCATTGTCGGTCGAGCTCTTGACACCGGGATCGTGCGAACGGTTTGGATGACTTTGCCAGAAATTGAAGCCACACAACATTTGCATCGCAGCCCTTTGGTTTGGCGAACCGTAAGCGATCATGCAAAAGGCCAGCGCTATCCCCTAGACATGCTCTACACCGATGCGTCGGTTTACCGGAGTTGACGGTGGCTGAATGGAATGTCTGGGCACTGACCGGTGCTGCTGCTGTACTGGCAGGCGTGCTCAATGCGGTAGCGGGAGGGGGCAGTTTCTTGACCCTACCAGCATTGATCTGGGCAGGCTTGCCTCCTGTCATGGCCAACGCCACCAGCGCCGTAGCCGTCAGTCCTGGTTACTTGGGCAGTGCCTGGGGTTACCGCGAAGAGCTCAAGGCCCTTGTGCAAGAGGGTTTGAGCCGTGATGTGATGATTTCGTTTGTGGCGGGTATTGCTGGAGCCGTCTTGTTGCTGGCCACCCCCGAGCGCTTGTTCACGTCGGCGATCCCTTGGTTATTGCTGTTTGCGACCTTATTGTTTTCTTTTGCACCCACTTTGACCCGCTGGGCTAGACGTCATGCCACCACCCCAGACAGCTCTCAGATTCCAGGTTGGCGAGCCCCTGGCTTGGCCTTGGTTGGCGCCTATGGTGGCTACTTCAACGGCGGACTGGGCATTCTTCTGATGACCCTGTACGCAGTGGCGGGTGAAACCCGAATTCAAGTGGCCAATGCCCTTAAAAATCTTCACTCCTTGGTGTTGTCGGTAGGCTCAGTGGTGACTTTTGTGCTGGCCGGTGCCGTTGATGTTCCTTTTGCCCTTTGGATGATGGCATGTGCCACAGCAGGCGGCTACGCCGGAGCGCGATGGGCCCGCAGCTTGTCTGCACGCACCGTACGCGGCATCGTCATTGTCACTGGCACGCTCATGACCGTTTTGTTTTTTGCACGCACCCCCTCATGAGCTCAAAGACACACTTGCAACGCATCGTGGTGGGGTTATCTGGCGGCGTCGACTCTGCCGTCAGTGCCTGGCTGCTCAAGCAACAAGGTCACGAGGTCGTTGGGATCTTCATGAAAAACTGGGAAGACGACGATGACAGTGAATATTGTTCATCTCGTCAAGACTGGATTGATGCGGCGGCAGTTGCCGATGTGCTGGGCATAGACATCGAACACGTCAACTTTGCCGCCGAATACAAAGATCGTGTGTTTGCGGAGTTTCTCCACGAATACCAAGCGGGACGCACCCCCAACCCCGACATTCTGTGCAATGCCGAAATCAAGTTCAAAGCTTTTTTGGATCACGCCATGCGATTGGGGGCCGACAAAATTGCCACGGGTCATTACGCGGGAGTTCGTGAAACCGAACGAGGATTTGAATTGCTCAAGGGAATCGACCCCTCCAAAGACCAAAGCTATTTTTTGCACCGCCTAAACCCTCAGCAGTTGAGCAAAAGCTTGTTCCCGCTGCACGCCCTGCACAAAACCCAAGTGCGGGATTTGGCCCTTGAGATTGGTTTGCCTAATGCCCGCAAGAAAGATTCGACAGGCATTTGCTTCATCGGCGAACGGCCATTTCGCGAGTTTTTGTCGCGATACATCGACAGCACCCCAGGTCCCATACGCAACGACCAGGGCCATCTGTTGGGTCAGCACGTTGGCCTGTCGTTTTACACCTTGGGGCAGCGCCAAGGGTTGGGAATTGGCGGCGTCAAGGTCAAGGGCCAAGCACGCGGAAGCGGCGACCATGCTCCCTGGTTTGTCGCCCGCAAAGACGTGACCACCCGAACGCTTTGGGTGGTTCAGGGGCACGAACACCCTTGGTTGCTCTCTAACGAACTGACCGCGATTGATCCCAGTTGGACCTTGGGCCAACCCCCTCGAGCCGGTCGCTACACCGCGAAAACCCGTTACCGTCAAACCGATGCAACCTGCCAACTGCATCAAGGGGAGGGGGGTGAATTTCATTTGTTGTTTGATGAACCTCAGTGGGCAGTCACTCCCGGGCAAAGCGCGGTCATCTATGATGGCGATGTGTGCCTAGGTGGTGGCATCATCTCTTAGATCATTTTTTGTCGTGGGGGAGTTGGATACCGACCCCCCTTTCGTTTGCTTCAGGTTTAAACCCATATGGAATTTTTGTTAGACCCCAATCTGTGGATTGCCTTTGTCATGCTGACTGCACTCGAAATTGTGCTGGGCATCGACAACATCATCTTCATTTCTATCTTGGTTGCCCGCTTGCCGGCGCACCAGCGCGATGCGGCTCGCCGCTTAGGACTGGGCTTTGCCATGATCAGTCGTTTGGCCTTGTTGTTGACCCTTAGCTGGGTCATGGGCCTCACAGCCGATTTGTTTGTGGTGTTCAACCATGCGATCAGCGGGCGAGACATGGTGCTGCTGGGTGGAGGCCTGTTTTTACTTTACAAAGCCTCGCATGAAATTTTTATCGAAGTCGAGGCGCGCGAGCTAGACCATGCTCCAGAAACGGATACCGCAACCCTCAAGAGCAGTGGCGGCAAAATGTTTTGGTCCATCATTCTGCAAATTGGCGTGATTGACATCGTGTTCTCTTTGGACTCTGTGATCACGGCCGTTGGCATGGTCGATCACATCGGGGTGATGATGGCCGCCGTGGTTGCGGCCGTAGGCGTGATGCTGTGGGCTTCTAAGCCTATCGGGGAGTTTGTCGAAAGCCACCCATCGGTCAAGGTATTGGCGCTGGCTTTCTTGGTGATGGTGGGCATGGCCTTGACGGCCGAAGCTTTCGACCAAGAAATTCCCAAGGGCTATCTGTACGCTGCCATGTCATTTTCGCTGGTGGTGGAAATGCTCAACATTCGAGCTCGCGCCAAACGCTTGGCCAAGGCGGCCGAATAAAAATCTTCGCCACGACATGAAACGAAAAGGGGCTTGTATTCAACAAGCCCCTTTTTCATTGGCAACGAATCCAAAAAGATTCATCAGAACGGAATATCGTCATCCAAATCGTCAAAACCGCTGGGGGCTGCGGCAGGAGCCGATTTGGGAGCAGCAGCAGTAGCTGGACGAGCGGCACGAGGGGCTGCGCTAGCACCCTCATCAGCACCAGACCCCATGCCTTCACGACCACCCAGCAATTGCAACTCGGTGGCGATGATGTCTACCGTGGCACGCTCTTGGCCAGATTGGTCTGTGTACTTGCCGTACTTCAAACGACCTTCCACATAAATGGGGCGGCCTTTCTTGACATATTCACCGGCGATTTCGGCCAAACGGTCGTAAAAGGTGACGCGATGCCATTGGGTGTCTTCGACCATTTCACCACTGGTTCGATCTTTGCGACGGCTAGAAGTGGCCACGCTGACATTGGCCACCGCTTGACCGGAAGGAAGGTAACGAACTTCGGGGTCGCGGCCACAATTGCCGACGAGAATCACTTTGTTAACGGATGCCATGGGTTTGCCTCTGGTTAGAAATCGAATGTTGAAGTGTTTGCATTGTGCCCGATGATGTCTTGAGCGCAAGCCCCTCGATGCAGGTGATGGTGCACAAAGTCACACTATCCGCATGTTATTAGTGCTGGGCATGCTCTGTGCGCAGGTTCCAAGTGACAAAGAGCCACAAAACAAGCCATGCGGCACACACCAAAAATACAGCCCCTGGACCAGCCGCCTGCAGCAAGGCACCGCCCAATGCGCCCCCAATAAAAAAGCCCAATGACTGGAGGGTGTTGAACACGCCCAATGCCAGCCCCCGCAAATGCGCAGGTGCCATTTTGGATGTCAAGCTGGGCTGGCTAGACTCCAGCGCGTTGAAGGCCACAAAAAAGCCCGTTAACAACGCCAGTGCTACCGGGGTAGACACGCCTTCTTGCTGAGCGCCCCGAGTGGCCCACCACCATCCCAACTGCACACATACCAAGAGAGCCACCGAAAAACGCAACACCCATCGAATGTGGCCTTTGCGCTCAAGGCGAAACAACACGCCGCCCACCACCAAAATAGAGACCATGACCGCCGGCAAGTACAGTTGCCAGTGATCTCCTTTGGACCATCCAGATTGCAAGAGAACACCAGGAATCACCACCCACATGGCAATTTGAACGGCATGCAGACTGAACACCCCAAAATTCAAACGTCGCAATTCAGCATGGCGCCACACCGTTTGCCAATGTGAACGGGTGCTGACCCATTCATCATGGGATTGACGCACAGGTTCTGGCACCTGCAAAAACAGCAACAGCATGCCGGCCAGCGCCAGTGCAGCGGTCAGTGCAAACAACCCTGGTAAGCCAGCCCATTCGGCCATGATGGGCGCCAAAAAGAGTGACAACACAAACATGGCGGCAATGCTCATGCCCACCAATGCCATGGCCTTGGTTCGAACTTGAGGTCGAGTGACATCAGCCAACAGAGCCGTCACCGCTGCAGAAATGGCCCCTGCGCCTTGAATCGCTCGCCCCAATAGCAGGCCCATGAGGCTATCGGCTTGCATAGCCACCACGCTGCCCAGCACAAACACCGCCAGGCCCAGAAGAATGACTGGCTTACGACCCCAACGGTCTGAAGCAAGGCCCAAAGGAATTTGCAACATGGCCTGCACCAGGCCGTAAATGCCCATGGCAAATCCCACCAAACTGGCGTTGTCGCCACCAGGGTAATGCGCCGCCTCGATGGCAAACACTGGCAGCACGATGAACAGCCCCAACATGCGCAGGGCAAACAAACCCGCCAGCGACAAACTGGCTGTTCGCTCTTGGGGGGTCATTCGAAATGGATCGTTTGGGGTCACGGGAGTTACCTGTCGAACAAGGGGGTATTGTCGCAAACCTGAAGGGGCCCGTATGATGGTGGGTTTCCCTAAATCGCAAATTCTTTTTCGTGAACGATTTTTCCCACCCCTTGCACAACTTGCATAAAGACCTTGGCCCGGTTTTGCACGATCACCGCCAGCTCAGTGTGAGAGGGGCGCGCACTCACAACTTGCGCAATATCGACGTGGACATTCCCAAACATCGTCTCACGGTGATCACCGGGCTGTCGGGGTCAGGCAAATCAAGCCTGGCTTTCGACACCTTATATGCTGAAGGCCAGCGTCGTTATGTGGAAAGCCTATCGGCATATGCTCGTCAATTCTTGCATCTGATGGACAAGCCCGACGTTGACTTGATTGAAGGGCTTTCTCCTGCCATTGCGATTGAGCAAAAAGCCACCAGTCACAACCCACGCTCAACCGTCGGCACCGTGACCGAAATTCACGATTACTTGCGATTGTTGTTTGCGCGCGCGGGCACCGCCCATTGCCCAGATCATGATCTGCCCTTAGCAGCTCAAACAGTTGCTCACATGGTCGACACCCTGCTCAGTTGGCCCGAAGGGACCAAGGTCGCCATCGTTGCCCCACTGGCGCGCAACCGCAAAGGCGAATTCAGCGATGTACTTGATGGCATGCAAAGCATGGGCTACGTGCGATTTCGAGTGGATGGATCTTGGGTAGAAGCGGCCGAGTTACCTCCCCTAGAACGACAAGACAAACACGACATCGACGTGGTCATCGATCGTTTGAAAATTCGTTCCGATGCCCGTCAACGCTTGGCCGAAAGCTTTGAGGCCGCCTTGAAAGTAGGCGATGGAAAAGCCTTGGCCGTTGATTTAGACACCCAAGTCGAAACCTTGTTCAGCTCGCGTTTTGCCTGCCCGGTTTGCGACACTTCTCTGAGCGAACTTGAACCCCGTTTGTTTTCATTCAACTCGCCTGTGGGCGCTTGTGAGGCCTGCGACGGATTGGGTGTGGCCGATGCGTTCGATCCAACCAAAGTAGTGGCATTCCCGAGCTTGAGTTTGGCCAGCGGCGCCATCAAAGGCTGGGATCGTCGCAATGCCTATTACCACTCCATGATTTTGGCCTTGGCCAAACACTATCAATTTGATGCAGAGTCTCCTTTCGAAGAGTTACCGCTCAAGGTGCAACAGGTGATTTTGCATGGCTCAGGCGAAGAAGAAATCGCTTTTAGCTACACCCTGGGTAGCGGCGCACAAGCAGGACGCAAGGTGCGAAAAACGCATCCCTTTGAAGGGGTGATCGCCAACTTTGAACGCCGCTATCGTGAAACCGATTCACAAGCCGTGCGTGAAGATTTGGGACGCTACCGTTCATTGCGAGTTTGTGCCGAGTGCAACGGAGCTCGTC
>JBEDMU010000021.1:0-12076 GCA_041170945.1 Pseudomonadota bacterium | reverse complement strand
TTGGCATCGTTTAAATGCACATCGCTGTAGTTGAGCGGGCTGCGGTAGTGGCTGCGGGCCACAAAAAAGCGAATGGTTTCGGCATCAAACGCTTGGAGCACATCGCGGATGGTGAAAAAATTGCCCAGACTTTTGGACATTTTTTCGTTGTCTACATTGATGAAGCCATTGTGCATCCAGGTGCGCGCAAAGGTGTCTTTGCCCAACGCACCTTGGCTTTGCGCAATTTCGTTTTCGTGGTGCGGAAACTGCAAATCGGCTCCACCGCCGTGAATGTCGAATGTTTCACCCAACAAGGCGCAGCTCATGGCAGAACACTCAATGTGCCAGCCCGGACGCCCCATGCCATACGGACCGCTCCATTTGGCATCGTCTGGCTCACTGGGTTTGGCAGATTTCCACAACACAAAATCAAGCGGGTCTTGCTTGCCCTGCTCCACGGCCACGCGTTCGCCTGCATTCAGTTCGTCAAGCGACTTGCCCGACAACTTGCCGTAACCCTCAAATTTGCGAACGGCGTAGTTCACGTCGCCGCTGGCCACCTGGTAAGCCAAGCCGTTTTTCTCAAGGGTTTGAATCATCGACAACATTTCTGGCACGTAATCGGTGGCGCGGGGCTCATGCTGCGGACGCTCAATGCCCAAGGCATCGGCGTCTTGGTGCAACGCATCGATCATGCGATCGGTCAGGTGTCGAATGGTTTCACCGTTTTCAAGCGCACGCTTGATGATTTTGTCGTCAATGTCGGTGATGTTGCGCACATAAGTGACCCGGTACCCAATCGCTTTGAGCCAGCGCTGCACCACATCAAAGGCAATCATGGAACGAGCATGACCCAAATGGCAATAGTCATACACGGTCAGCCGCACACATACATGCGCACATGTCCGGGCTCGATAGACCGAAACGGCTCGAGGGTTTTGCTCAGGGAGTTGTAAATGCTCAGGGTCATGAGTTGTGAACGTTTGCAATCAACGTCAACCAAAATTCAAACCCTCCATTCTAGGCGTTGCGGATAGAATCCGGCACATGTCTCGCATTCGTTCACTGTTTGTCTTGTTGGCCTTGGCTACAACTGGCTTTGTCGCTCACGCCCAGACTCCAAGCCTAGACGCAGCCCGCGATGCTTTGTCGCGTCGCGATTGGCCTGCTTCGCAACGCATGATCGAAGCTGCTTTGGCCGACGAACCCAAGCACCTTGAATGGCTGTTGTTAAAAGGTGTCTGGCTGTCGGAGTCAGGTCAACCGGCACAAGCCGAGGCCTTTCTAGCACCTTTGGCAGATGCCTTTCCTGAATGGGCCCCATTGCACAACAATTTGGCTTTGGCACAAGCCAAGCAACAACGTTACGAAGCAGCGTTTCACACCATGCAGCGTGCGCTCATGGCGCGCCCTCGTGACCCCTTGCTCTTAGAAAACCTCAAACGTTTGGAGTCTTTACGTGGCTGGTAAATTTGCAACTTCTACATCCCCGATGGCCCATCGCCGCCGGGTATTGGCCGTGGTGGCCGCCCTCAGTCTCTCTGCTCCCTTGTGGGCAGCGGGTCCTTCAACCCAAGCATCCCAAGGAAAAAAGAACATGTCCGCACCTCAAGTTGAACTGCACATCAAAGATTACGGCGTTGTCACCCTCGAACTCGACGCCGTGAAAGCCCCCAAAAGCACCGAAAACTTTTTGTCATACGTGAAGTCAGGCTTCTACGACGGCACGATTTTTCACCGAGTCATCAACAACTTCATGATTCAGGGGGGCGGCTTTACTGCGGGCATGAAGCAAAAATCAACCCAGGCCCCCATTCAAAACGAAGCCAACAATGGCCTGAAAAACGATGTGTACACCATCGCCATGGCTCGCACCAACGACCCTCACTCGGCCACGGCTCAGTTTTTTATCAACGTCACCAACAATGAATTTTTGAACCACCGCGCTCCCAGCGCCCAAGGTTGGGGCTACGCGGTGTTTGGCAAAGTCGTCAAAGGCACCGAGATTGTGGACAAAATCAAGGGCGTCAAAACCGGCAACAGCGGTTTCCATGGCGACGTGCCCTTGCAAGACGTGACCATCGAAAAGGCTGTGGCCCTTTGATTTCGCTTCATTGAGCCGGGATCATTCTTTTGCAGCCCAACATGCTTCATGAAGTAAAGGCTCTGGCTCACTGGCACACGCTGGCTTTTGCCAGCGATGTGCACCTCGATGCGCAATCGCCAGCCACTGCTCAACGGTGGCACCAAGCACTGGCCTCGCTCAATTGCGAGGCCTTGTTTTTGCTGGGCGACATGTTTGAAGCCTGGATAGGCGACGACATCTTGAACGCCCATCCCAGCCCAGAGAGCGACTTTGCTCGCGCTTGCACCAGCCTGTTGCGCCAAGCCAGTCAGCGCATGGATATTTTTTTCATGCATGGCAATCGCGATTTTTTGGTGGGCTCGGCGTTTGCTCAAGCCGCCAACCTGAAACTGCTCCATGACCCTTGCTTGCTGGTGTTGGCCGACGAACGCCAGTTGCTGTTGTCTCATGGTGACGCCTGGTGCACCGACGACTCAGCTTACTTGGCTTTTCGTTCACAGGTTCGCTCCAGCAGCTGGCAACACGACTTTTTGTCGCAAAGCATCGATTCGCGGTCGCGGCAGGCCCAGCGCATGCGCGAGGCCAGTCGCACCTATCAATCCAACCGTGACACGCCATCAGACGTGAACGATGGACTGGTTCAACGCACTGCCAAACAATGGAACTGCCATGGGGTGATTCACGGCCACACCCACCGACCCGCCCTGCACGAATGGCCCGAGGGCGGCTCCCGTCGTGTATTGACCGACTGGGAAGCCGATCACGGCTCCCCCAGGGGTGATTTTTGGCTGATGTCGGTCTGAAACGCTGTTTTGGGGTGCTTTAAACGGGGGGTAAGCGCTTGGTAAAATGGCGGATTGACCTTCTGTCACAGGACACACCTCCATGTTTTCTCGCGCCCAAACCCTTGCCACCATCGACCCCGAACTGTTTGCCGCCATCGAGGCCGAAAACGTTCGCCAAGAAGCTCACATTGAGCTCATCGCCAGCGAAAACTACACTTCGCCCGCTGTCATGGCAGCCCAAGGCAGCCAACTCACCAACAAATACGCAGAAGGCTATCCAGGCAAACGCTACTACGGTGGATGCGAGCACGTCGACGTGGCCGAACAACTGGCCATCGACCGCGTGAAGCAACTGTTTGGCGCCGAGGCCGCTAACGTTCAGCCCCATTGCGGCGCATCGGCCAACGAAGCTGTGTTTTTGGCATTCCTGAAGCCAGGCGACACCATCATGGGCATGAGCCTGGCCGAAGGCGGTCACCTCACCCACGGCATGGCGCTCAACATGAGCGGCAAATGGTTCAACGTGGTGTCGTACGGCCTCAATGCCAAAGAAGAAATCGACTACGACGCCATGGAAGCCAAGGCGCGCGAACACAAGCCCAAACTCATCATTGCTGGTGCATCGGCCTACAGCTTGCACATCGACTTTGCTCGCTTTGCACGCATCGCCAAAGAAGTGGGTGCCATATTCATGGTGGACATGGCCCACTACGCCGGCCTGATTGCAGCCGGCGTGTACCCCAACCCTGTGCCTCACGCCGATGTGGTCACATCAACCACCCACAAGAGTTTGCGCGGCCCCCGCGGCGGCATCATTCTCATGAAAGCTGAACACGAAAAGGCCATCAACAGCGCCATTTTCCCCGGCTTGCAAGGCGGCCCCCTCATGCACGTGATTGCAGCCAAAGCTGTGGCCTTCAAAGAAGCCCTGCAACCCGAGTTCAAAACCTATCAACAGCGTGTCATTGCCAATGCCCAAGCGCTGGCTCAAGGCTTGACTGAGCGCGGCCTGCGCATCGTGAGCGGCGGCACCCAAAGCCACGTGATGTTGGTCGACTTGCAATCCAAAGGCATCACCGGCAAAGAAGCCGAAGCGGCCTTGGGACAAGCCCACATCACGGTAAACAAAAACGCCATTCCCAACGACCCCCAAAAACCCATGGTCACCAGCGGCATTCGCGTGGGCACACCCGCCATGACCACACGCGGTTTTGGCGTTGAAGAAGCCAAGCTCACCGCCAACCTGATTGCCGATGTGCTGGATGCCCCCAACGACGCAGCTCGAATTGCCGAGGTTCGCGCCAAGGTTGAAGCCCTGACGGCACGCTTTCCCGTGTACGGTGCCTAAACTGTTTTGACATGAAGTGCCCCTACTGCGGCGACCCCGACACCCAGGTGGTAGAAACACGTCTGTCTGAAGACGCCGCCTCGGTGCGCCGTCGCCGCAAGTGCAGCGCCTGCGACAAGCGCTTCACCACCTACGAACGCGCTGATGTGCACTTTCCTGTCATCGTCAAGCGCGATGGAAGACGAGCCGATTACTCACGCGACAAACTCAAGGGCTCGCTGGCACTGGCTTTGCGCAAGCGCCCGGTGAAAACCGAAGATGTCGAAGCCGCCATCGACGCTATCGAAGAGATGTTGCTGGCCACAGGTGAACGCGAAGTAGGTTCGCGTGATGTAGGCGACGCCGTGATGAAGGCTCTGAAAAAGCTCGACAAGGTGGCCTACATTCGCTTTGCCAGCGTGTACCACAACCTTGACGACGTGGCCGAGTTCAAACGCTTGGTCGACACCCTGCAAACCCGTTCACCTGCCGTCAAAAAATCTTCTTGAGTTTGGCGTGAATCGATCACGCTGATGCCTGTTTGAAGGCAAACCTCATCTTGCGCCCTTGCCCTGCCCTTTTGACAATGGGGCATCATGTTCACGACCCGCATTTCCAGGCTCTCACAAGCTGGCTTCACGCTGGTGGAATGGGTCACGTGGATGTCATTGGTGGTGATTCTGTCTGTGCCAGTCGTGCCCGCAGTGCAAAACGCATTGGCCCGATGGCGCAGCCACCAAGCCCAAAGCGATTTGCAACGAGCCGTTCGCTTCACCCAAAGTTGGGCCCTGCAACAACAGCGTACCCTGACGTTGGGCCCGCACAGCGATTGTGTTCATCCCACACGAGGCTCTGTTGACCCCACCCTGGCTTGGGGTTGCGGCTGGGTGGTGTACGAAGACCACAACCTCAATCGTCAAGCCGATGCAGACGAACCCAAATGGCTTGAGCACGACGCCGTCTGGCCCCTGCAGTTGCATAGCAGCCTGACGCGCCCCGTTAGATTCAACCACCAAGGGCTTACCACCGACTGGATCACATGGATCGATTGCGACCTAGACGAGCCCAGCGGTCTGAGCCGATGGAAGGCCACGCTTTCGCGCTTGGGTCGTTTGAACATCCAAACTGTTTCATTGTTGGGATGTGCCTCATGAGCGAGGCTTGGGTGGTGAGCGCCATGCTGGCCGCTGGGCTGATGGCACAAGCGTGGGCGCAAGCACAAGCCCTGCGCGAACAAACCCAACAGCACATGCAATGGGTCGCCCTGGAGCTGGCCCTTGATCTAGATGCTCGCATGCGCAGTCATCCACAAATTCGCTCGCGCCAACCTGGCGCACTACAGGGGTATGAATGGCCCATGACCCCACTGAAAATTGAAAACGACGAAGCTTCCTCGACGCTCGACCCATCTGACCCTGCAAGCACGCTGGCTCCGCTGGCATGGCCGGTCTCATGCCTCAATCAAGGATGCACAGGACAAGAGCTGGCGCAATGGGATCTTCACGATTGGTTAAACCGCGCACAACAACAGTTACCCGAAGGCTGGGTTCAAGTTCGGGTGAGCTCGTTGCCAACAGACGGGTATGGGCTTGAACCCCTATGGACCATCACCTTGGGATGGCCTGGCAACGAACAGGGTTGGAGTTTGCAACATGACTCTCTTTGACAGGCTGCAAAACGCTGATTCACTCCAAACCCAAGCAGGTTGGGTATTGGCCGAATGGCTGGTCGGTAGCTCGATCATGTTGGCCGTGTTGTCGGCCGCACTGGGGTTGATGGGCGATTTGCACGCGGGACGACAGGCATTGAATCAACACAGCTCAACAAGTGTCAACCAGCACATGGCCGCTTCGATGTTGCGCCAACAGCTCCAAGGGCTTGAGCAAAATGGCAGCTATTCACAAGTTCTTCAGCACGCATCGGGCTCCCCCATGTGGTTGATTGCGGTCATGGCGCAACCCCAGTGGCCGCTGACCGACTGTGTGGGTCACAGCGGATCCGAGGGAGATCTGTTGACCAGCCGCTACTGGATCGACCGATCTACCTTGTATTGCATGGCAGGCAGCAACCCTGTCGCTCAACCTTTGGCGCAAGGCATGGACTCGTTTCAGGTGCAGTTGTGGCAACAAGGTCCCGAAGGCTTGCAGTTGGTTGAAACCGGGCAAATGGCACTTGGCCCGCTGCTGCGCCGGGCGCAATGGGGCTGGACCACAGACCATCTAAGACACCAATGGACCGAGGCCTTGAGTCCGTGACATGAAACACTTGCATTCCATTTCATGCATACAGCCTAAGCAACCCCAAGCTGGGTTTGCCTTGCCCATGGTCATGGTGTGGCTCATGTTAGCGGCATGGCTGGGACACGAGGCCTTGCAACAAGTTTGGCTAGATGCGCGCTTGCAAACCAGCGCATGGGTTCAGACCCAAAGCCATTCGATGTTGCAAAGCGCCATGGCCCGTGCCCGACACGATGCACTCAACCGGCTGATCGACGACATGCCAGGGTGGTGGCAACGCTTGCACGAGTTGCCAAGCACCACGCATTGGGAATCGGCTTGCCTAGAGGGCGTGTGCGCAGCCGATCGCGTGCCGCCGGTGCCATCGCCTTGGCACCAACTTTCCAACAGCCACCCCCTTTGGACTGCGCCTGCATCCTCTGCATCGTCTCCCCATGCCCGCCACAGTTTGTGGTTGAGCCAACGCCTCAATGAGCAACAACAGGTCATCGATTGGCGCGTGCAAGCTTGGGTCATGGTGACAGAGCCCTTGTCGGGCTACACATCGATGACCATCGTAGAGGTGCGTTGATGCAGTTTCATACCCAAACAAGCAGCCAAGGCTTTACCTTGATTGAACTGGTGGTGGTGATGTCCCTGGTGGTGCTGTTGGCCAGTTCAGCGGTTCCCAGTTGGCAACAATGGCTGCTGCGCAGCCGCAGGCACGAGGCCACCACCCATCTCATGCGAGGTTTGCTGTGGGTCGAACGCTACCGCCAAATGCATGGGATATCTCCGCCACCAGAAGCCTGGCCAGCTGAGTGGCAGGTCACCCCGCAAGGCCATTACCGCTTGGCCTGGGTGCAGCAAGAAAACGGTGCCATGGCGCTGGAAGCTACCCCACAGAATCAGCAGGCCCAAGACGTTTGCGGCATCTTGGTGTTGTGGGAAACCGGCGAGCGAGCGATTCGTCCGCTGCAACAAGCCCCAGCCAGCCCCTCGCATTGCTGGGCCGGGTAAGTTTTAGGGTTTACGATGGAGGGTTATGGAGTCTTTCAGCGAAACCGATCTTCACTGGATGCGCCAAGCACACGCCTGTGCAGAGCGTTCTTTGTGGCTTAGCAACCCCAATCCGAGAGTGGGCTGCGTGATTGTGTCTGCGCAAGGGCAACTGTTGGCCGAGGGGCATACCCAGGCTGTGGGTGGCCCACATGCCGAGGTAGTGGCTTTGCAGCAGGCCAAGGCAATGGGTCACAACGTCGAAGGAGCTTCGGTTTATGTGACCTTAGAGCCCTGTTCGCACCACGGCCGCACTCCCCCTTGCTGTGATGCTTTGGTGGCCGCTCGGGTAGGCCGCGTCGTGGTGGCCAGCATCGACCCCAACCCCAAAGTCAAAGGCCAAGGCATCGATCGTTTGCGTGCAGCTGGCATTCAAGTCGTCAGCGGTGTGTTGGCTGATGAAACGCGTGCCCTGAATCCTGGATTTTTTAAACGCATGGAACAGGGGCTGCCTTGGGTTCGCATGAAAGTGGCCGCCTCGCTCGATGGTCAAACAGCCTTGCAAAACCGAGTCAGCCAATGGATCACGTCGCCCCAAGCGCGCGCCGATGGTCATGCGTTTAGGGCGCGTGCCTGCGCAGTGATGTCGGGCATTGGTACTCTGTTGGCCGACGATCCCCGTTTGGACGTGCGCGAGGTCAACACCACTCGCCAGCCTTGGCTGGTGGTGGTCGACAGCCAATTGCGGTGCCCCACCCCCATGAAATGGCAACAGGTCGCTGGGCGTACCCACCACCTCTTTCATGCTCGTCCCACGCTCGAGACATCGGCAGCAGCCATGGCCTTGAAGAGCGTGGGCGTTCAGTTGCATGCAGCACCACAAACCAATGGCAAGGTTGATCTTCTTGCCATGATGCAACAATTGGCACAACTTGAAGTCAACGAAGTTCACTTGGAAACCGGTCAACAGCTCAATGGCGCCATGCTCGAAGCGGGCCTTATTGACGAAATTTTGTTGTACGTTGCCCCCAAATGGATGGGTTCTGGCATGGGCATGAGTCTGACGCATCCGCTGCAACGCTTGCAAGATGCGTGGGCTTTACAGTGGATGGATATCTCCCCCATTGGGCCCGACCTGCGCATACGTGCACAGGTGGTTCGCCCCTGAGGCACTGCTTGATTTTTTTACTTCTTCACAGGACACACACCAGATATGTTTACGGGTATTGTTACCGCCATTGGCAGCATCACACAAACCGACCCACTGGGCGAAGGCCAGGGTTACGGCATGCGCCTGACGCTTGCAACACCAGAGGGCTTTTTAGACGACGTGGCCCTGGGTGACAGCATTGCTTTGAACGGGGCTTGCATGACCGTGACCAGCCTAGATGCCTGCGCCAACCGCTTCACCATTGATATTTCTGCCGAGTCACTGAACAAAACCCACGGGCTGCAACGCGAGGGACGCGTCAATCTTGAAAAAGCCATGCGCCCGACCGATCGCTTGGGTGGACACATGGTCAGTGGTCACGTCGATGGCGTGGGTCATTTGATTGCACTTGAGCCCTTGGGTGAAAGCCATCGCATGCGAATTGCAGCGCCCTTGTCTATGGCGCGCTATTTGGCTTACAAAGGTTCGGTCACGGTCAACGGAGTTAGCCTCACGGTCAACGAAGTCGTCGATACCCCAGAACACTGCGAAATTCGCATCAACTTGATTCCCCACACCCTTAGCCACACCACCTTGGGCGACCTGCAACCAGGATCAGGGGTCAATTTGGAAATTGATTTGATGGCGCGTTATGTGGAACGCATGATGTCATTGCAGCAAGAACAACGATAATACGGGGATGTTAGATGCAGACAAAGGCTCGACCGGCCTGCTGAACGGTCAAGATGTACATGTGGGCATTGTCCGCGCTCGTTTCAATGACGCCATTACCCAAGCCTTGCACCATGCGTGCATGCAAGAGCTTTTGGCCCTTGGGGTGCTGCCTCAACATGTGGCCAGCGTCGACGTTCCTGGCGCGCTTGAAGTACCCGTTGCATTGCAAGCCATGGCGGCCAGCAACGAATTTGATGCCCTGATTGCATTGGGATGCATCATTCGCGGCGAAACCTATCACTTTGAATTGGTTGCCAACGAATCTGGCGCTGGGGTCAGCCGTGTGTCACTTGATTACGAAATTCCCATTGCCAACGCCATTCTCACCGTAGAAAACGAAGCCCAAGCAGTGGCTCGTCAAACCGAAAAAGGGCGCGATGCCGCCCGCGTGGCCATTGAAATGGCACATGTACTCGACCAACTCACTCCTCGCTGACATGAGCGCCGACCCAACCTCCAAAACTTCGACTGGCTTGCGCAAGGCCTCTGACAAGTCGTCACGCACTCGCGCACGCGAATTTGCGGTTCAGGCTCTGTATCAGCACAAGGTCGGTCGCAACGGCCGACTGGACATTGCCAGCTTCACCCGCGACCTGACAGGCTTTCACAAGGCCGACAGCGTGTACTTTGATACCCTGCTGCAAGGCTGTATCGAAAACGAAGAAGCCCTCAACACGGCAGTAGCCCCTTACCTGGATCGTCCGTTGGCCGAAATATCGCCCATCGAACTCATCATCTTGTGGATTGGTGCCTACGAACTGCAACACGTGCTTGAAGTGCCCATGCGAGTCGTCATCAACGAATCCATCGAATTGGCCAAATCGTTTGGTGGCACCGATGGCCACAAATTTGTCAACGGCGTCCTTCACCCATTGGCCCAAGTGCTTCGACCCATCGAGGCACAACAGCAGGCCAGCAAGGGAGCTTCTCGAGCATGACGGCGGCCCTTCAAGCCGCTGAACTGGCCTGCTGGCCGGTACGCATTTACTGGGAAGACACCGACGCTGGTGGCGTGGTGTATTACGCCAACTATCTCAAGTTCTTCGAACGTGCTCGCACCGAATGGTTGCGCAGCCTTGGGTGGTCGCAGTCTTTGCTCAAAGAGCAAACCGGTGGCATGTTTGTGGTGAGCCATATTCACACGCAATACATCAAGCCGGCCGTTCTGGATGACCTGGTTTGTGTCACCACCCGCATTCAAGACGCAGGGCGCGCCAGTTTGATGCTGGAGCAATCCATCGTTCGTTACACCGACAGCGATAAACCCCCTGCTTTGGCCACTGGCACCGTCCTGTGTCAAGCCAACGTTCGCTTGGGTTGGGTGCAAGCCCAAACCATGAGCCCCACTCGAATTCCTGCTCCCGTATTGCAGTCTATGAGGTTGTCATGAACCAAGATTTGTCGATTATTCATTTGTTGCTCAACGCCAGCACAGTCGTGCAATTGGTGGTGGTGCTGTTGCTGAGCGTTTCGGTGCTGAGCTGGGCGGTTATTTATGGCAAAGCAGCCAGTCTGCGCCAACAACAAAAAGGCGAGCAACGCTTTGAACGCGAATTTTGGTCGGGTACCAGTTTGCAAGACCTGTACCAAGCGGCTTTAAAAACGGGCACCGATGGCGGCCCCACCGAACGCATTTTTGTGGCGGGCATGCGCGAGTACCTCAAGCTCAACGAACGTCGTATCCAAGACCCTTCGGTGCTGCTCGATGGGGCACGCCGCGCCATGCGTGCCAGCCATCAGCGCGAAATCGACGCCATGGAATCCAACTTGCCGTTTTTGGGGTCGGTGGCTTCGGTATCGCCCTACGTGGGTTTGTTTGGCACGGTATGGGGCATCATGCATGCCTTTACTGGCCTGGCTGCACTTGAACAAGTCACGCTGGCCACGGTGGCTCCAGGCATTGCCGAAGCGCTGGTAGCGACCGCGATTGGTTTGTTTGCGGCCATTCCTGCTGTGGTGGGATACAACCGATTTACCGCGCGCATTGACCGCATGGCCACCCACATGGAAAGCTTCATGGACGAGTTTTCCAACATCCTGCAGCGCAATATCAGCCACCCCACGCATTGAATTCGTGGATCTTGTGAGTCACGTTCTTTAAGGATCACACCATGCCTTCCGTGAATCGCCAACGTGCTGGCCGACGCACCATGAACGAAATCAACATGGTGCCCTTCATCGATGTGATGCTGGTGTTGCTCATCATTTTTATGGTGACTGCTCCCTTGATATCGCCCAGCATGATTCAATTGCCCAGCGTCGGGGCTGCCCCCAAACAACCTGACCTGGTGGCTCGAGTCATATTGGATGAAAAACAAAACCTCGAAATTGAATACCAAGGCAAACGCTACGGTGCCAATTTAGGCAACTTGTCGCAACAAGTACAAGCGCTTCAAGCCAAAGCACGTCAAGAAGAAGTCACCGATCGACCTGCCGATCCAGTGGCCTTTGTGATTCATGCCGACAAACGCGTGACCTACGAAGCGGTGATGAAAGTCATGGACACCCTCAAAAAGGCGGGTGCCAATCGAATTGCCCTTGGAGTGCAACCGGGGTCTTGATGAGCACCTTGTTGCGCAGTCCCTTAACACCCGATCCGCACATGAACTGGCGGCGAAGCTTGGGTTGGGCGGTGCTCACACATGTTGCACTGGTGCTAGCCCTTAGTTGGGGCATCACGTGGAAGCATGATTTGGTGGCCACTTCATTCGAGGTAGAGGTGGTGTCTGATGTGATTCAAGAATCAGCGCCACGGGCACCCGAACCAGAACCCGCTGCACCACCGCCGCCCCCTGT
>JBEDMU010000020.1:0-7440 GCA_041170945.1 Pseudomonadota bacterium | reverse complement strand
AACGTGACGATTGAAGTGACTTTGATTGCTCCTATCGCCATGGAAGAAGGCTTGCGCTTTGCGATCCGCGAAGGCGGCCGCACCGTGGGCGCCGGCGTCGTTGCCAAAATCATCGCCTAAGAGGTTCGTGTAGGGGTATAGCTCAATTGGCAGAGCGTCGGTCTCCAAAACCGAAGGTTGTAGGTTCGATTCCTACTGCCCCTGCCAGACTGCCACAGGTCTAAACAATTATGTCGTCTGCTGATATTCAAACCGTCAATGCCGCTGCCGACCGCGTCAAGCTGGTGGGTGCGGTGTTGTTGCTGGTCGCCGGTTTGGTGGGCTTTTACTGGGTCCCGCAAACTTCTGCCTGGCTGCGTTGGGTGGTGTTGCTGGTGGCTGTAGCGGCCGCGGTCGGTGTGTTCCTGTGGGCGGCTGCGGGTCAGGTCTTCCAAGCGTATGTTCGTGACTCCGTTCGCGAAGCGCAAAAAGTGGTGTGGCCGACCCGTCGTGAATCGTTGCAAATGACACTTTATGTCTTTGCGTTTGTCTTTGTCATGGCGCTCTTCTTATGGCTGTCCGATGCCATCATCGAGTGGGCGCTCTACGACCTTGTCCTGGGCTGGAGAAACTGATGACCGAGACTGTCAAGGCTGTTCCGGCCGAAGGGATGCGTTGGTACGTGGTTCATGCCTACTCTGGCATGGAAAAAGCGGTTGAGCGCAACATTGCCGAGCGCGTGGCCAATGCTGGCATGCAATCCAAATTTGGTCGTATTTTGGTTCCCACCGAAGAAGTGGTAGAGCTCAAAAATGGCCAGCGTCGCACCACCGAGCGCAAATTTTTCCCCGGTTACGTTCTGGTCGAAATGGTCATGGACGATGACACCTGGCATCTGGTAAAGCACACCAACAAAGTCACTGGCTTTGTGGGTGGTGCTCGCAATCGTCCCGCGCCCATCTCAGAAGACGATGTGCAAAAAATCATGGGCCAGATGCAAGAGGGCACCGACAAGCCTCGCCACAAGGTGGAGTTTTCGGTGGGCGAATACATTCGCGTCAAAGAAGGTCCCTTTGCCGACTTCAACGGCACCGTCGAAGAAGTCAACTACGAAAAGAACAAGTTGCGTGTATCGGTCACCATTTTTGGTCGCTCTACACCGGTTGAATTGGAATTTGGTCAGGTCGAAAAAGCCTGATCGTCAAGTTTGGCTGCTGACCCTTGCTGCCCCGGGTCAACCAGCTTTCAAATGGGGCGCATCAACGTGAGGAGGCTGTGTCAACAGCCGCTTGTACTCAAAGGAGTTCATCGCCATGGCGAAGAAAATCATCGGTTTTATCAAGCTGCAAGTGCCAGCTGGTAAGGCCAACCCATCTCCCCCGATCGGTCCTGCTTTGGGCCAGCGTGGTTTGAACATCATGGAATTCTGCAAGGCGTTCAACGCCCAGACCCAAGGTGTTGAGCCTGGCTTGCCCCTGCCCGTGGTGATTACCGCGTTTGCAGACAAGAGCTTTACCTTCATCATCAAAACACCCCCGGCGACCACCCTCATCAAGAAGGCCATCAAGTTGGCCAAGGGTTCTTCCACGCCTCACAGCGCGAAAGTGGGCAAAATCACCCGCGCTCAGTTGGAAGAAATTGCCAAAACCAAAATGCCCGACCTCACGGCCGCCGACCTCGATGCTGCAGTTCGCACCATCGCTGGTTCTGCTCGCTCCATGGGCGTGAATGTGGAGGGTGTGTGACATGGCCGCTCTGACCAAAAAACAAAAAGCACTGGCTGGCAAAGTTGACAGCAACAAGTTGTACAACATCACTGAAGCCTTGGGCCTCGTGAAAGATTGCGCAACTGCCAAGTTTGACGAATCCATCGACATCGCTGTGCAATTGGGCATCGATCCTCGCAAATCCGACCAAGTGGTTCGTGGTGCGGTGGTGCTGCCTAACGGCACTGGCAAAACCAAGCGCGTGGCTGTGTTTGCTCAGGGTGCCAAGGCTGAAGAAGCCAAGGCTGCTGGCGCAGATATCGTGGGCATGGATGACCTGGCTGCTGAAGTCAAGGCTGGCAAAATGGAATTCGACGTGGTCATCGCATCACCCGATGCCATGCGTATTGTCGGTACCTTGGGTCAAATCCTGGGTCCCCGTGGCCTGATGCCTAACCCCAAAGTGGGCACGGTGACCCCCGATGTCGCCACGGCTGTTAAAAACGCCAAGGCTGGTCAGGTTCAGTTCCGTGTTGACAAAGCCGGTATCGTGCACAGCACCATCGGTCGTCGCTCGTTCGATGCTGACAAGCTCAAACAAAACCTGGATGCACTGGTTGAAGCCCTCAACAAGGCCAAGCCCGCAACCAGCAAGGGTCAATATCTGCGCAAGCTCGCTGTGTCGTCCACCATGGGCGTAGGCGTTCGCGTCGATTTGGCTACATTGGCCGCCTAATTTTTAGGCGCCACAAAAAACCGAGTGCTTCGCTCCATGAGTGAAGTGCTCAGTGAGGTGGGCCTGATTCACCACCCTTCGGGACAGTGAAACAGGGCCATCCAAGACCGTTGGTGTCTCGCAAGAGGCTTAATCCACCAACCAACGCAGATGGCGATCCCGCTGCACAGGATCTATCCTGAACAGTATGGTCGCTGCAACGAGGCGCACAACCCCTGGGTTGTGCAATTGAAGGAGTGAACCTTGAGTCTGAATCGCAGTGAGAAACAAGCAGTCATCGATGAGGTGTCTGCACTCGCCGCTAAAGCTCAAACGCTCGTGATGGCGGAATACCGTGGCATTTCGGTGGCCGACCTGACCGCTCTGCGCGTGAAAGCTCGCGGCGCTGGTGTGACCCTCAGCGTGTTGAAAAACACCCTGGCACGCCGCGCAGTGACTGGCACGGGCTTTGAGGCAGGCGCCGAGCAAATGACCGGTCCGCTGATCTATGGCTTCTCTGAAGACGCTGTGGCTGCTGCAAAAGTAGTGGCCGACTTCGCAAAGACCAACGAAAAATTGGTGATTCGCGGTGGCGTGTACTCAGGCAAAGCCCTGGATGTGAACGGCGTGAAGCAATTGGCAAGCATCCCCTCGAAAGAGGTGTTGTTGTCTCAGTTGCTGGGCTTGATGCAATCGCCCGTGGCCCGCACCGCACGTGTGTTGGCTGCATTGGCAGAGAAAAAAGGCGAAGCTGCTGCAGCCTAAGGGCAAAGCGTGGCATCGCAAGCAAACCATACTTGTTTAAGGAATAAAAATGGCTTTTGATAAAGACGCATTTCTGACCGCGCTGGACAGCATGTCGGTCATGGAACTCAACGACCTGGTAAAGGCGATTGAAGAAAAATTTGGCGTGAGCGCTGCCGCTATGGCTGCTCCTGCTGCTGCTGGCGGCGCTGGCGGCGGTGCCGCTGCTGCCGAAGAAAAAACCGAATTCACCGTGGTTCTGGCTGATGCTGGCGCCAACAAGGTGTCGGTCATCAAGGCAGTTCGTGAAATCACCGGTCTGGGCCTCAAAGAAGCCAAAGACTTGGTTGATGGCGCTCCAAAACCCGTCAAGGAAGGCGTTTCCAAAGACGAGGCCGAAGGTGCCAAGAAGAAATTGGAAGAAGCCGGCGCCAAAGTCGAGCTCAAATAATTCCATTCATTGGAATTTTCAGGCTGGCCTTCGGGCCAGCCTTTTGCGCTTTAGGGTGCACCCGCAAGGCAGGACCTTTTTCTGGGGTCTGAGCTTTGCGAGTGTCTTCTGAAACCGACGCCAGAAGACGACTTGGTTCGGGCTGTGTGCAATGCACAGCTGTCTGCCAACGCTGGTAGTGGCCAGCGCGCCAAGGTGTGTGGTTCGCGATGTCGCGCAACCACACTCCCAACGGGTCGAAACATGTCCGGAGAGTTCATGGCTTACTCATTTACCGAACGCAAGCGTATTCGCAAAAGCTTTGGCAGCCGCGAAAACGTTTTAGAGATTCCTTATTTGCTGCAAATGCAAAAAGACGCCTACACGGCATTTTTGCAGGCTGATCTGCATCCTCGCAAACGTTCGAGCGAAGGCTTGCAAGCAGCATTTGAAGCAGCGTTCCCTATCGTCTCGCACAATGGTTTTGTCGAGATGAAATTTGTCGAGTACACCTTGGCCAAGCCCGCCTTCGATGTGCGCGAATGCCAAACCCGTGGACTCACGTTTGCTTCGGCCGTGCGCGCTCGTGTTCAGCTCATCATTTACGACCGCGACTCCAGCACCCCCACATCTAAAGTGGTGAAAGAGGTGAAAGAGCAAGAGGTCTACATGGGTGAAGTGCCCCTCATGACCGACAAAGGCTCGTTCATCATCAACGGAACCGAGCGCGTGATCGTGTCTCAGTTGCACCGTTCGCCTGGCGTGTTCTTTGAACACGACAAGGGCAAAACCCACTCTTCGGGCAAGCTGCTGTTTTCAGCCCGCATCATTCCTTACCGTGGTTCGTGGCTCGACTTCGAATTCGACCCCAAAGACTTTTTGTACTTCCGTGTCGACCGTCGTCGCAAGATGCCCGTCACGATTCTGCTCAAGGCCATTGGTCTCACGCCCGAATCCATCCTGGCCCACTTCTATGTGAACGATCACTTCCGCCTCATGGACACAGGCGCCCAACTCGAGTTGGTGCCTGAGCGTCTGCGTGGCGAGGTGGCTCGCTTTGACATCACCGACAAAGCCGGCAAGGTGGTGGTGGCCAAAGACAAGCGCGTCACAGCGCGTCACACCCGCGAACTTGAGCAATCGGGCACCACGCACATCACCGTTCCCGAAGAGTTCTTGATCGGTCGCGTCATCGCCAAAAACATCGTCGATGGCGAAACCGGCGAAATCATTGCCAAGGCCAACGACGAAATCACTGAAACGCTGCTCAAGAAATTGCGCAGCGCCAACGTGCAAGATTTGGCTTGCATTTACACCAACGAACTCGACCAGGGTAACTACATTTCGCAAACCCTTCGCACCGACGAAACGGTGGATGAGTTTGCTGCGCGTGTAGCCATTTACCGCATGATGCGTCCTGGCGAGCCGCCCACCGAAGACGCTGTACAAACCTTGTTCCAGCGTTTGTTCTACAACCCCGATACGTACGATTTGTCGCGCGTGGGCCGCATGAAATTCAACGCCCGTGTGGGGCGTGATGGTGCCGAAGGCCCCTTGGTGCTGACCAACGAAGACATTCTGGCAGTGGCCAAAATTTTGGTTGATCTGCGCAATGGCCGAGGCGAGGTCGACGACATCGACCACTTGGGCAACCGCCGTGTGCGTTGCGTGGGCGAATTGGCTGAAAACCAATACCGCACCGGCTTGGCACGTATTGAAAAAGCGGTGAAAGAGCGTTTGGGTCAGGCCGAAATGGAACCCCTGATGCCGCACGACCTGATCAACTCCAAGCCCATTTCTGCGGCGTTGAAAGAGTTCTTTGGTGCGTCACAGTTGTCGCAGTTCATGGACCAAACCAACCCCTTGTCCGAAATCACGCACAAGCGTCGCGTGTCGGCATTGGGCCCGGGCGGTTTGACTCGCGAACGTGCGGGCTTTGAAGTGCGCGACGTGCACGTCACCCATTACGGTCGTGTGTGTCCTATCGAAACCCCCGAAGGTCCGAACATTGGTCTGATCAACTCATTGGCTTTGTACGCCCGCTTGAACGAATATGGGTTCATCGAAACTCCCTATCGTCGAGTGGTCGATGGCAAGGTCACCGATCAAATCGATTACCTGTCGGCCATCGAAGAAGGCAAGTACATCATTGCTCAGGCCAACGCCCCCTTGAACGACCAAGGTCGTTTGGTGGGCGACCTCATCTCCGCCCGTGAAAAAGGCGAATCGGTGTTGGTCAGCTCTGAAGTCATTCAGTACATGGACGTGTCGCCTGCACAGATCGTGTCGGTGGCGGCATCTTTGGTGCCTTTCCTGGAACACGATGATGCTAACCGCGCATTGATGGGCGCCAACATGCAGCGCCAGGCTGTGCCCGTGTTGCGTCCCGAAAAGGCCGTGGTCGGTACAGGTATCGAGCGCGTGGCTGCTGTGGACAGCGGCACCGTGGTCACCGCCAATCGCGGTGGTGTGGTCGACTACGTTGACGCCAGCCGCATTGTGGTTCGTGTGAACGACGCAGAAGCCGTTGCTGGCGAAGTGGGTGTCGACATTTACAACCTGATCAAGTATCAGCGTTCCAACCAAAACACCAACATTCATCAGCGTCCCATCGTGAAGCGTGGCGACATCATCGCCAAGGGCGATGTGGTGGCCGATGGCGCATCCACCGATTTGGGTGAACTGGCGCTGGGCCAAAACATGTTGGTCGCGTTCATGCCCTGGAACGGTTACAACTTCGAAGACTCCATTCTCATTTCTGAGCGTGTGGTGGCCGAAGATCGTTACACCTCGATCCACATCGAAGAACTGGTGGTGATGGCTCGTGACACCAAGCTGGGTGCCGAAGAAATCACACGCGACATTCCCAACCTGTCTGAACAGCAACTCAACCGCCTCGACGACTCCGGCATCATTTACGTCGGCGCCGAAGTTCAGCCAGGCGACGTGTTGGTGGGTAAGGTCACGCCCAAAGGCGAAACCACACTCACCCCTGAAGAAAAATTGCTGCGCGCCATCTTTGGTGAAAAAGCGTCCGATGTCAAAGACACGTCGCTGCGCGTTGAGCAAGGCTCTCAGGGCACCGTGATCGATGTGCAAGTCTTTACACGTGAAGGCATTCAGCGTGACAAGCGTGCGCAGCAAATCATCGAAGACGAACTCAAGCGTTTCCGCTTGGATTTGGGCGATCAGTTGCGTATTGTTGAAGCCGACGCGTTTGCGCGTTTGGAAAAACTGCTGATTGGCAAAGTGGCCAACGGTGGACCCAAGCGCATCGCCAAGGGCACTGCACTCGACGCTGCTTATTTGGCCGATATTGAAAAGCACCAGTGGTTCGATATTCGTCCTGCCGATGAAGACGTTGCTGCGCAAATGGAGTCGGTGAAAAACTCACTCGAAGCCACTCGTCACGCTTTTGATTTGGCATTCGAAGAGAAGCGCAAAAAACTCACGCAAGGCGATGAGTTGCCTCCTGGCGTGCTCAAAATGGTCAAGGTCTACTTGGCCGTCAAGCGCCGCTTGCAGCCTGGTGACAAAATGGCCGGCCGTCACGGCAACAAAGGTGTGGTTTCCAAAATCGTGCCTGTTGAAGACATGCCCTACATGGCCGACGGTACCCCATGCGACATCGTGCTCAACCCCTTGGGTGTGCCGTCGCGTATGAACGTGGGTCAGGTGCTCGAAGTGCACTTGGGCTGGGCCGCCAAAGGCCTGGGTCAGCGCATTGGCGACATGTTGCAAGCCAGCGCCAAAGCACAAGAGGTGCGTCAGTTCCTCGAGCAGGTCTACAACGGTGCCGGTCGTGTTGAAAACCTCAAGTCGCTCAACGACAACGAGGTTTTGGCCATGGCTGAAAACCTGAAAAA
>JBEDMU010000019.1:0-9470 GCA_041170945.1 Pseudomonadota bacterium | reverse complement strand
CACGAAAAAGCCGAAAGCCTGCTCACGCAAGCAGGGCTGTTGCCTGAAGGCGCGTCTTTGTACGACCCCGGCAACATCATGTTGCTGCATCATCTGAATGCAGGTTTGCGCGCCCATCACTTGTTTTTGCGCGACCAACACTATGTGGTGCAAAACGGCGAAGTCATCATTGTTGACGAATTCACGGGTCGCCTGATGTCAGGTCGCCGCTGGAGCGACGGCTTGCATCAAGCGGTTGAGGCCAAAGAAGGTGTCAGCATTCAGGCTGAAAACCAAACCATCGCCTCGATCACTTTCCAAAACTACTTCCGTCTGTATCAAAAGCTGTCAGGCATGACCGGAACAGCCGATACCGAAGCCTACGAGTTTCAAGAAATTTACGGGCTTGAGACAGTGGTCATTCCGCCCAATCGACCCAGCCGTCGCGATGACCAACTCGATCGGGTTTACAAAACCACCGCCGAAAAATACAAGGCGGCTATCGACGACATTCGTTCCTGTTACGAGCGAGGTCAGCCGGTATTGGTGGGCACTTCGTCGATTGAAAACTCAGAAATCATTGCGCAGCTGCTGACGCAAGCGGGTTTGCCACACGAAGTGCTCAATGCCAAGCAGCACGAACGCGAGGCCCTCATCATTGCGCAAGCAGGCCGCCCCAAGGCCATTACCATCGCCACCAATATGGCGGGTCGAGGCACCGACATTGTGTTGGGAGGCAACCTCAACCATCAAATCGAGGCCATCCAAGCCCGTTCCGATTTAGACGACCCAGCCAAATTACAGGCCATTGAACAGGCGCAAGCCCAGTGGAAAGTTGACCACGAGCAAGTGGTGTCGTTGGGTGGTTTGCGCATCATTGCCACCGAGCGTCACGAGTCTCGTCGCATTGACAACCAATTGCGCGGTCGTTCGGGTCGTCAAGGTGATCCTGGTTCATCGCGTTTTTACTTGTCTCTCGACGATGCGTTGCTTCGTATTTTTGCAGGCGACCGTGTGCGCGCCATCATGGATCGACTCAAGATGCCCGAGGGTGAGGCTATTGAAGCTGGCATGGTCACGCGGTCAATTGAATCGGCTCAGCGCAAGGTAGAAGGTCGCAACTTCGACGTACGCAAGCAATTGCTGGAATACGACGACGTTGCCAACGATCAACGCAAAGTCATTTATGCACAGCGTTCAGAAATTTTGGATGCATCTGAGCTCACCGACCAAATCACCAGTTTGCGTCGTGGATGCTTTGAGTCGATTGTGCGGGCTTATGTGCCCGAAGGCAGTGTCGAAGAGCAATGGGATTTGATTGGCTTAGAGCGAGCTCTCAAAGACGAATGGATGGTTGAGGTGGCACTCAGCGCCATGGTCGAATCTTCAGATGCAGTCGACGATGCCGATATTGTTGAGCACGTGGTGAAGGCTGCCGATGCAGCTTATCAGGCCAAAATTGACATGGTGGAGCCAGGTCAGTTCACCCGTTTTGAGCGCATGGTCCTGTTGCAAATCATGGACGTGCGCTGGCGTGAACATCTTTCTGCACTCGACTATCTGCGTCAAGGCATTCATTTGCGTGGCTATGCACAAAAGCAGCCCAAGCAAGAATACAAGCGCGAGGCATTTGAACTCTTTGGCCGCATGCTCGATAGCGTTCGCGACGAAGTCACGCGTGTGCTCATCACGGTCAAGATTGAACAACCGCAAGCGGTCGAGCAAGCTGCAGAGGCTATGGAAGCCGACGCTCAGAAGTTGCGCAATGTGCAGTATTCGGGTCCTGATGAATCCGGAGAGGCACAAGTTCAATCAGCTTCTGGTTTGGGAGTGGCAAGCTCACAAGTTGGCGCCTCGGCAGCAGCCGAGGCAGCGGTTCCTAAGGTGGGTCGCAACGACCCTTGTCCTTGTGGCAGCGGTAAAAAATACAAGCACTGTCACGGTGCTCTGACCTGAAGCGATGGGATCACACCAAACGCTTGAACACCTGAGGATCTAAGGTGCGAATGGCTGCCACCAGTGCGTCGATGGCCTTGGGCCTGACAAAGCTGGTGCGCCACGCCAGAGCCACCCGACGAGTGGGGGCAGGTGATTCAAACGGAATCACTTTGACCAGCGGGTTGCGGTAGGGCCCTTGGTTGGCGCTTTGTGGAAGCACCGAAATACCTAAGCCTGACGACACCATGCAACGGATGGTACCGATGCTGTGTGCTTGACGAATATCGGTGTCGGGGCCGCTTAAATTGGAGCAAGCATCGAGCACTTGATCGCGAAAGCAGTTGCCAGCTTTGAGAACCAACACTTCTTCGCCTTTGACCTCTTCAGACTTGATGTGTTTGCGTTGGGCCCAATCGTGATCTGCTGGAACGATCAGTTCGAAGTGTTCATCGTAAACGGGCAATGTGACGACGTCTTTGCCTTCAAAGGGCAAAGCAATGATGGCAACATCGATTTCGTTGTCTTGCAACAGACTGGCTAAGTGAGTCGTCATGTTTTCTTCGATGATCAAGGGCATATTGGGCGCAATTAAACGCAAGCCCTGAATCATTTGCGGCAACATGTAAGGAGCGATGGTGTGAATCACGCCCAAGCGCAAAGGACCTTCCAGTTGGTCTTTGCCACTTTGTGCCAATTGCTTGACTTTCTCAAGCTCCTCCAACACCACGCGCGCCTGTTCTACCACCTTGTGTCCAGCATCGCTGGGGCTGACAAAATTTTTGCCACGTTCAAACAGTTGAATGCCCAACTCTTCTTCGATTCGAGCGATGGCCACGCTTAGGGTGGGTTGGCTTACACCGCAAGCTTCGGCCGCCCGACTGAAGTTGCCCTCTTTGGCCAAAGCCACCACATATCGAAGTTCGTTGAATTTCATAAGATACAAAATATGAAACCGGAGTGTGCCATTGGTTTTGATCCAGCACAGGGTTTGCCTTCATCTTTTGCCTATTGAGGTCATAGCTATAACGAATAAGCTGAATTGATGTGAGTCAACTTTGCATACAGGCGAGATTTTGACAATACATAGGCACTTTACAAGAAAGGGAAACTACCATGATGAAGCGCACACTTCTTGCCGCAGCCGCTGCCATGTTGGCTGCTGGCGCAGCAATCGCCGCTGCCGCAGACGAACCCATTCAGCCCATTCAGCCTGCAGGTCAGGTCAACATGGGTATGGTCGAATTGGGCCGCAAGCTGTACTTTGATCCCCGTCTCTCCAAGTCGGGCTTTATTTCTTGCAACTCTTGCCACAACCTGTCCATGGGTGGCACGGACAACATCCCCACTTCCATCGGTGACCACTGGCAACAAGGCCCCATCAACGCACCTACCGTGTTGAACTCGAGCCTCAACGTGGCTCAATTCTGGGACGGTCGTGCCGCAGACTTGAAAGCTCAAGCTGGCGGTCCTATTGCCAACCCTGGTGAAATGGGTTTCACCCACCAGCTGGCTGTGGGCATGCTGCAAACCATTCCCGCTTATGTGCGTGAATTCAAAGTTGTGTTTGGCAAAGACAAAATCGATATCGATCAAGTCACTGCTGCGATTGCCGAGTTTGAAAAAACTTTGGTGACCCCCAATTCTCGTTTTGATCAGTGGCTGTTGGGCAACCAAGAAGCCCTGTCACCCCAAGAGTTGGCAGGCTACCAGCTGTTCAAAGACAGCGGTTGTGTGGCATGCCACAACGGTCCTGCTGTGGGCGGCAACTCCTTCCAAAAAATGGGCTTGGTTGCACCCTACAAAGGCAACACGTCTGATGGCCGTGCAGCTGTAACTGGTAAAGATGCTGACCGTTTCAACTACAAAGTGCCTACCCTGCGCAACGTAGAAATGACCTACCCCTACTTTCACGACGGCGCAGCCAACACATTGGGTGAAGCTGTTGACGTGATGGGTCGTATTCAGTTGGGTCGTACATTCACCAAAGACGAAAACGCCAAAATCGTGGCCTTCCTGAAGACCCTGACTGGCGATCAACCTTTGTTCCGTCTGCCCATTTTGCCTCCCTCATCTGACAAGACACCTCGTCCTACGCCTTTTGCCAAGGCCAAGTAAGAGTGGTCTCCTTCTGCCCTTGCTCACATGAGTGGGGGTGGCAGGCCAGATGAACGTGAAACCCCCGCAAGGGGGTTTTTTTATGTCTGTGGTTGGATGAAATGAGGGGCCCGACTCGCCCCTGAGCTAGACTTAAAGCCGTAAACATTTTGTTGGAGTTGCCATGCCTGTTTCATTGCCCATTACCCCTGCTCATGAGTTACACCCAGTGGCGGGTGTTCGTTTGGGGGTGGCCAGTGCGGGTATTAAAAAACCAGGACGCAAAGATGTGACCGTCATCTTGTTAGACGAGGGTTCACAAGTCGATGCTGTGTTGACTCGAAATCGGTTTTGCGCCGCACCGGTGCATGTTTGTCGCGAGCACTTGCAGGCCAATGCAGGTATTCGGGCATTGGCCATCAACACGGGCAACGCCAACGCTGGCACTGGGGCATCTGGTATGGATCATGCGCGCCGCATGGCCATGCACTTAAGCCAACAAGCAGGTTGCGCAGCGAACCAAACGTTGGTGTTTTCAACGGGTGTGATTCTTGAGCCCCTGCCCATCGACAAAGTAGAAGCAGGTATTACCCAAGCTTGTCCCACCCTTCAGCCCCATGGATGGTTTGAGGCGGCAGAAGCCATCATGACCACCGATACCCAGCCCAAAGCATTGTCGCGTCAAGTGCGGTTGTCTAACGGACAGCTGGTCACGGTGACGGGGATGGCAAAAGGCGCTGGCATGATTCGTCCCAACATGGCCACCATGCTGGGATTTGTTGCTACCGATGCGACGATTGCGCCCGAAGCCATGAAGGGTTTGGCCAAGCGCTTAGCCGATCAATCATTCAACCGAGTGACCGTTGATGGCGATACCTCAACCAACGACAGCTTTGTGGTCATGGCCACGGGTCGTGCCCAACACCCTGCTATTCAAAGCTTTGACACAGCTGACGGCGCCTTGGTTTGGCAAGCCTTGTTAGAGGTATGTCAATGGTTGGCTCACGCGCTGGTGCGCGACGGTGAAGGCGCCACCAAGTTCATGACCCTACAAGTATCAGGAGGGCGCAACAGCGAAGAGTGTTTGAAAGTGGCCTATGCGGTGGCCCACTCTCCCTTGGTGAAAACAGCGTTTTTTGCCAGTGACCCGAACTTGGGTCGTATATTGGCGGCGATTGGTTATGCCGGCATTGATGATCTGGATACAAGCACCATCGATGTGTTTCTGAATGATGTTCAGGTCGCCCAAGCGGGGGGGCGTTACGCAGGGTATACCGAAGCGCAGGGACAGCGCGTGATGAAACAGGCTGAAATCAAGGTTGATATTCGTTTGGGCAGAGGCTCAGCGCAAGAAACGGTGTGGACTTGTGACCTGAGTCATGATTACGTCACCATCAACGCGGATTACCGATCATGAGCGACGCACTGGAACGTTTGGCTGCTCAGTTTTCAGAGTGGTTGGCTTGGCAACGCCAGCTTGAGGCACAAGACGCGCAAGCGATTCTTGAGCCCGATTGGAACGCCAGTGTGGCCTTTCGTTATCGGCGAACTGCTGCAGGTCGCGCCAAGCTAGAGCCAGTCAAGCATTTGGCAGTTATCGAATTGCAAGATTTGCGCGAAATTGACGTTCAGAAAGAAAAAATCGTTCACAACATGGAACGGTTTCTACAAAACTTGCCATGCAACCATGTGTTGTTAACAGGTGCTAGAGGCACCGGCAAGTCTTCCCTGATTCGGGCGTGTTTGCAGGCCTTTCAAGGGCAAGGCTTGCGTTTGGTTGAAGTTGACAAACAAGATTTGGTCGATTTGATCGATCTGGCAGAACTATTGGGTCAGCGGCCCGAGAAGTTTTTGGTGTTTTGTGATGACTTGAGTTTTGAAGACGGCGACCCTGGGTACAAGTCACTCAAGTCGGTGCTGGACGGATCGGTGGCATCAACAGGTCACAACATCATGCTGTGCGCTACCAGCAACCGGCGTCATTTGTTGCCTGAGTACATGCGCGAAAATCTCTCGTACCAACACACGGCCGATGGAGAGGTGCACCCAGGCGAGGTGGTAGAAGAAAAAATCTCGTTGTCTGAGCGGTTTGGACTGTGGGTGAGCTTTTACCCATTTTCTCAAGATGAATATCTGGCGGTCGTGGCCCAGTGGTTGCAGCACTTTGGCTTGTCATCTGAACAAATTGAAGCAGCCAAGCCCCATGCGTTGGTGTGGGCTCTAGAGCGCGGTTCGCGCAGTGGTCGTGTCGCTTGGCAGTTCGCCAAAAGCCACGTGAGCATGCAAGCCTCATGAGGCTGAAGTCTATTCAGCCTGAGGTCTGGGTCATTGACGAACATCTGGATCGTTTGTCTGATACGCAACGCCCTTGGCTTGATGTGGCGGTTGGCATCTTGATCAACGCCGACGGCACGTTCTTGATGGCATCACGGCCCGTTGGCAAGGCATACGCAGGCTATTGGGAATTTCCCGGTGGCAAGGTCGAGCAGGGTGAAACGATCGAACAAGCGCTGGCCAGAGAGTTACACGAAGAGTTGGGTATTGAGTTGTCAGCGCCACACATTCATCTGTGGCGAGTGGCCCATGCCGATTATCCGCACGCCAGGGTGCGGTTGCACTTTTGCAAAGTCACTCAATGGACCGGCGTGCCTCATGCGCGAGAGCAACAAATGTTCCAATGGACTCAGGTGCCGGTACCGTTACAGCCAGTTTTGCCGGCCACCCAACCGGTGCTGAAGTGGTTGGCCCAAGAGCAATCGACCAACTGAAGATTAGCCCGAGCACAAGGCCAGGTTAAAAGGAACATCGTCGTTCATGGGCTGGGTGCGCATGAACTCGTCACACGAAAGCCAACGCACCATCACCAACAAACGATTGGCGCTGATTTCGGGAATCAGGCCCTCTTGGTGCGGCGAGACCCGCAACATTTGGAAGGTTTTGTTTTGGGCCAAATTCTGTTGGAATTGACCTGCTGTGGCCACCACGGCTCGTGAAGGCGCACTTTGTCGAACCATGCCCAAATACAAAGATAATCCTTGGGCAACGGCATCAAAGTGGGAGGCCCATTCATTGAGCCTCAATTGACGCTTTTCTACACTCAGTTGTTTCCAATGGTGAAATGCAGGGGTATCAAAAGCGCAGGTACCTGATGCAATATGGATGCGTCCTTTGAGGGTTGAAAGCCCGTCGCCTTCTTGCGCCAACTGTTGGCCAGGTTTGCCAGCAGCCTGCAGGGCCTGACTGGCTTGGTCAACTTGTTGCAGGGTCTCGTCAAGGGCCTGTTCTGAGATACCCGGGTTCCCGCGGTAGGACTCCAAAGTTTGGCGCTGACGCTCTAGGTCTTTGAGCAAGTCACTTTTGATATCGGTACGGGCGCACAGCTCTTGCAAGTCAAACAAGGTTTGCACAGCAAAATGGTGATGCACAGGGTGTCCAGAATCGATCAACAGATACAAACGCTGGAGCAGTTCCTCGGTGCGCAAAAAAGCGCGCATTTTTTCGTTCAGAGGATATTCCAAAGTGGTCACGGCAGCCCTTGCGACATGTGCGGTATTTCCCCGATCATAGCCCGAGTTGAGTGGCTTTTGAACGAACTTGTTGCGCTAAATGTGCTGGATCGTCTTGATCGTTGTTGATCAAAACGGTGGCAATGGTGCGACGCTGCTCCAAGGTGGCTTGTTGCTGGAGCACCTGAGTGACGGTCGCCAACGACCATTGGTTGCGCGATTGAACGCGGCGAATTTGGGTTTCGGGAGAGGCCTCTACCACCCAAACTTCGTCAAGCAAAGGGGCCCAGCGCGCATAAGATTCGTACAGCAGTGGAATTTCAATAAGCGTGATGGCATGGTCTTGCGACCAAAGCCTGCGTTGAACTTCCTCAAAAATCAAGGGGTGCAGAATGTTTTCGAGTTGCTTTTTGGCGGCGGGGTCAGAGAACACCTTGTCTCGCATCCAAGGACGATTCAATGCCCCATGCGTATCCGCAGCTTGCGCGCCAAAGATAGCCACCAAAGCAGGCATGGCGGCGCCATTGGTTTGGGTCAATTCATGTGCAATTGCATCGGTGTTGATGCGATAAACCCCCATCGTCTCAAGAAGATCAGCCACGCGCGTTTTCCCGCTGCCAATGCCTCCAGTGATTGCCCAGACTTTTTTCTCTGCCATGGGTTCAAGCTTAACACCGCCTGTTGTCCTAGAACTGATTGCCCAATTGAAACATGGGCAGGTACATGGCCAACACCATGATGCCCATGATGAGACCCGTCACCACGATCAGCATCGGCTCACTCCATTTGGCAATCAATTTCCAGCGCCGTCGATTTCGGCGTTGCAACTCATCTGCCGCCTGTTGCAACCAATCGGGGTCGCCACCAGAGCTTTCCCACCAATCGGCCATGTGCCAGACCAAGGGTGAAAAAAGAGAGGAGCGTTCAACGGCCAGTGCCAGCCGCATGCCTTGGCTGACATCGTGCGTGATTTGATTGGCCCGCTGCTGCCATTGGGGATGCGGTTGTACCTGAGCAGCCATGTGCAGTGAGGTTGAAAGTGACAAGCCGCTGTCTAGGGCTGTAGCCAAGGTGCTGCACCAACGCGCTTGAGCGGAAGTCGTGTTCCACCAAAAAGAAGGCTGGCTCTTGAACCACCAGGTTTGCCAACGACGCCACAGGGGGTGGTTGCGCATCACATGATGGGTCAACGCCACGCTGATGCCCAGCAGGACCAAGCTGGGTAATGCCATGCCGATCAAGTCTCCAACGGCCAAAACCCATTGCGTCAGAGCAGGCAAAGCAAATGATGGCTGCATGAACTGCTTTAAAAAAGAAGGAATCACCCAAACCGACATGGCCCAAAGCGATCCTAGCGCCATGGTCAGCAGGAACAGTGGATAGGCCAAAGCAGTTTGAATTTCGCGTCGATAACTGAGTTTGTGCATTTGTTCTTGCGCAATCCGTTGTAGCGTTCGATCCAACGAAGCGGTCTCTTCGGCGCTGCGCACCATGGCCACGTCTGCTTTCTGAAAATGTGGGTGCAGGTCATTCATCGCTTTCCAGAGCGGCATGCCCGATTCAATGCGCGACAAAAGTTGCATCGAGACCTTGCCCATGATGGCGTTTTCACTCAAATGGGGCATCAGTCGCAGGGTCTGAAGCAAAGACGTTTTACTGAGCAAGGTGGCCACTTGTTCGTACCAGCGTTGTTCAAGTGCGGGGTTCCAGCGCCGCATGGGTAATTGAAACGCAGAGCGAAGGGTGATGTGCCGATAGCCCTCGATTTGCAGGCTCAAACGAACAGACCGTTCGTCTTGGCCCCAACAGATGCCCTGACGTCGTGTGCGTGTGGGGTGTTGTGCTTGCCAAAGATAAGCCTTCCAATGGGTATTCCACATCATGAGTCTCTCGGAATTTCTCGCATCACTTCAGCGACAGAGGTGCGACCCTCTTCAACATGGCGCATGGCCT
>JBEDMU010000018.1:0-3061 GCA_041170945.1 Pseudomonadota bacterium | reverse complement strand
ACCACCCCCTTGGACAAGGCCTACAACATTTACGCCACGCTCAACGTCAAGTTCTAAGCTGACAAATATCAAGCGCTCACGATACCCACAGGGGTATCATGGGCGTATAGAAAATGCCTATAAGGACTACACACATGAAACTCTCTCTCCAAACCTCTCTGTCTGCCATTGTGTTGGCGGTTGCTTCTTTGTCCATGGCTCCTGCTGCCATGGCCGCCACCAAAAACGTGGTGGGCGTGGTCAACACCATCAAAGTGGCTGCCGACGGCAAATCAGCCGAGGTCACCCTTAAAGCGGGTGATGGAAGCAACGTCAACGTTCGCATCGAAGACCAAGAAACCCTCGACAAGTTCAAAGACAAGCGCATTCAAAAGGGTGACGAAGTGCGCACCCGTTTTGACGACGGCGACGGCAAGAACCTGAGCAAGTCATTTAAGCGCACCTCTGGCTGCTAACTTGATCTAAGTTAAGAGTCCGTGTCTTAGCATACGGAATAATCCGTTGAAGGAACTGAGGGCAGTATTGCGCCCAAGGTTCCTGCAATAGGGGAAATCATGAAAACCATCGCAAAAGTTTGGGTCACAGCTCTGGCTTCGGCCGCCATGCTGGGCTCGGTGTGGGCGTCATCTGATGCCGCCAAGCCTGCTGAAGCTCCAGCCCAGGCCGAGGCACCTGCCACCAAGTCGGTCAAACTCAACACCACTGCAGACCACACCAAGTTCAAAGAGTTGCAGCGCAAGTTTGCTTCTGGCCCCGAAGTGACCAAGGCTTGCTTAACTTGCCACACCGAAGCAGCTGGTCAAATTCACCGCACCAAACACTGGAAGTGGGATTTCAAGCACCCCGAAACAGGCCAGTCGTTGGGCAAAAAGAACGTGGCCAACAACTTCTGTATTGCCACTGCATCCAACGAAAAATTCTGTGCCAGCTGCCACGTGGGTTATGGCTACGCCGACAAAACGTTTGATTTCACCAAAGAAGAAAACGTCGACTGCTTGGTCTGTCACGACACCACCGGTATTTACAAAAAGCCTTCTGGTTTTGCGGGACACCCCCTGTACAAAGACACCGAAATGCCCAAGGGCTCTGGTCGCATCACCAAAGCACCTGATCTGACCAAAGTGGCGCAAAAGGTGGGCAAATCATCGCGTGACAACTGCGGTGCATGTCACTTCTTTGGCGGCGGTGGCGATGGTGTGAAACACGGCGACCTTGACAGCTCGCTCGAAGCCCCCGATTTGGCGGTTGACGTACACATGTCTCCCGAAGGACAAGACTTCACCTGTGCCACTTGTCACAAAGCTTCTGCTCACGACGTGACAGGCAGCCGTTATGACCCCAACTCAGGCAAAGAGGTCAAACAAGCTCATATTCGTGGCAAGGTTGAAAACAGCAACGTGGCCACCTGTCAGTCTTGTCACGGTACAGCCCCTCACAAGGGTCGTGGCCTGAGCATGAATGCAAAGCTCAACGATCACACCGATCGCATTGCTTGCCAAACTTGCCATATTCCTGCGTTGGCTCGCGGTGGCGTGGCCACCAAAACCAAGTGGGATTGGTCAACCGCTGGCAAGCTCACCCCCGAAGGCAAGCCCATCGTCAAAAAAGACGATCATGGTCACGTCATTTATGACTCGAAAAAGGGTGATTTTGAACTCGGCGAAAACGTCATTCCTGAGTACAAGTGGTTCAACGGTGACATGAAGTACACCCTCACCACCGACAAAATCGACCCCAGCACCGGCCTGGTTGAAATCAACCACACTGGCGGCAGTGCCGACGATGGCAAATCATTGATTTGGCCTTTCAAAGTCATGAAGGGCAAACAACCCTATGACACCGTGCATCTGACGTTGCTCAAACCACACGTGGCGCCTACAGGCCCCGAAGACAAAACCGCCTTCTGGACCAACTTTGACTGGACCAAAGCCCTCAAAACAGGCACCGATGCAGCCGGACAACCCTTCTCTGGCAAGCACGACTTCATTGCCACCGAAATGTCTTGGCCCATCGCTCACATGGTGGCTCCCAAAAATGACGCGCTCAAGTGCCAAGAATGCCATGCCAAAGGCGGCCGTCTTGAAAAAGTGCAGGACGTATACATTCCCGGTCGTGATGGCAACGGCGTGGTCAACTTCTTGGGTTGGCTGGCCATTGCAGGCGCCTTGGGTGGCGTGTCCGTCCACGGTCTGATCCGCTTCCTGCGTCGCAACAAGCATTGAACGGGAGAACACACATGACAACACGCATTTACATCTTCACCCGTTTTGAGCGGTTCTGGCACTGGGCTCAGGCCCTGCTCATCATCGCCATGCTGTTCACCGGTTTCAATATCCATGGCACATGGAATGTGTTGCCGTTTGGCCTGGCTCACAAGGTGCACAACTACGCTGCTTGGGCTCTGATCACCCTGTGGGTGTTTGCCATCTTTTGGCACTTCACCACGGGTGAATGGAAACAGTACATTCCACGCACCGACGGCATGTGGAAAGTGGCGCGCTTCTATGCATGGGGCATTTTCAACGGAGAGCACCACCCGTTTGTGGTGACCCGCCAGCGCAAGCACAACCCCATGCAGGCGCAAGCCTACTTGGGCATCAAATTGCTCATCAACCCCTTGCTGTGGATTTCTGGTTTGGCCTATTTCTTTTACAACGAATTGGCCGCCGCAGGATTGGGACTGAGCTTGGGATGGATTGCTTTATTGCACACCATTGGCGCTTTCATGATGTTGGCGTTTTTGGTGGTGCACGTGTACCTCATCACCACGGGTCACACCATTGGCGCTCATATCAAAGCCATGATCACGGGCTGGGAAGACGGCGAAGAAGAAGCTGGCCAAAAGCCTGCTGCGCACTGATACCCTGATCATCCAAAGTGCAGCCGCCGTTGTGTGTCTTCGGACACCACGGCGGTTTTCTTTTGGCAAGACCTAAAATGCTGAGCATATGGAACAAGCGATACGACTCACGCAATACAGCCACGGTGCAGGCTGTGGCTGCAAAATTTCCCCCAAAGTGCTCGACATTATTCTGAAGGGCAGTGGGGCTCAGCACCTAGA
>JBEDMU010000017.1:0-2953 GCA_041170945.1 Pseudomonadota bacterium | reverse complement strand
CTCATTCGGTGGCGCTGATTCCAGGCAGCGGCACGTTTGGCATGGAAGCAGTCGCGCGCCAATTTGCCACCGATCAGCATGTGATGGTCATTCGAAACGGCTGGTTCAGCTTTCGATGGACACAAATTTTTGACATGGGTCATATTCCCCAATCGCACAGCGTGATGAAAGCGCGCCGGGTTAACACCCAAGACAGTCAATCGCCCTGGGTGCCCGCACCCATTGATCAAGTGGTAGCAGCCATTGCGGCTGAAAAACCCGCTGTGGTTTTTGCACCGCATGTAGAAACATCAGCTGGCATGATCTTGCCCGACACCTATATTCGCGCCATGGCAGACGCAGTTCATGCGGTTGGCGGCTTGTTGGTGTTGGACTGTATTGCGTCGGGCGCCATGTGGGTAAACATGAAAGACACAGGCGTTGACTTGCTGGTATCGGCTCCACAAAAGGGCTGGAGCAGTTCGCCTGCATGCGCCATGGTGATGCTAAGTGAGCGCGCCCGCCGCGCCATTGATGCCACGCAAAGTACCAGCTACGCTGCCGATTTGAAGAAGTGGCTGCAGGTGATGGAAACGTATGAGTCGGGCGCACACGTGTATCACACCACCATGCCCACCGACGCTCTGGTGCGCTTGCGTGACACCATGCTTGAAACCGAAGCCTATGGCTATGCCAAGGTACGCGATGAGCAAATGGCGTTGGGGGTTGCGGTGCGAGACCTGATGGTTAGCCGTGGCTACCCCAGTGTAGCTGCCGAGGGTTTTCAGGCCCCTGGAGTGGTGGTGAGTTACACCACCGATCCTGATATTCAAAGTGGCAAAAAGTTTTTGGCACAAGGGGTGCAATCGGCATCGGGTGTGCCTTTGCAGTGCGACGAACCTGCTGACTTTAGAACGTTTCGAATTGGCCTGTTTGGCTTAGACAAGTGGCACGATGTTGACCGCACCGTGGGTCAATTGCAAAAAGCACTTGATGGAATCGATCAGCCGGTACACCGCTGATCAACCCAGTCCCGTATCGAGCACCATCATCAGGGCAAAGCCGGCCATTAGGCCGTTGGCTTTGTCCTTTTGTACCTTTTGATATGGGCCAGACAACGGGTTTGTGTGGCCATTTTTCTGGCCTGCCAAAGATCAAACTCTTGCTGCATTTGTAACCACGTATCGGCACTACCACCATTTTCTGGACCAAGCCATTTTTCTAATCGCAAGGCAAACTCAGGGGTGATAGCTGCGTGCGCGTTGAGAATTTTTGAAAGGGTTACTCTGTGCACGCCGAGCATCTCAGCCAACTCCCCAACTTCTAATTCCAATGCCAAAACCACGTCTTCACGTAAAACCAAGCCTGGGTGCGGAGGGTTGTGCATTTTTTTCATGGTCGAATTCTTTCACCCAAGAATGATTGAATGAAAGAATCATTCAATAAGTTTAGGTGTAGCGCTATGCGCTACATAGTGAATATATCACGGCGAATGTATTTTTATCAACCCAAACCGGTATCAAGCACCATCATCAGGGCAAAGCCGGCCATCAGGCCATTGGTGGCGGCCAGTTGATGGCCGTTGCGATGCGTTTCGGGGATGACCTCATGCGACACCACAAACAACATGGCGCCGGCAGCCAAGCCTAAGCCTATGGGATAAGCCAACATAGAGGTTCCAACCAAGGCCATACCAAACAAAGCGCCCAAGGGTTCTAGCAAACCACCCAAAGCGGCAATGCCGATGGCTTTGAATGGACTTAATCCGATGGCGCGCAAACTCATAGCCACCGCCAATCCTTCGGGGATGTCTTGCACTGCAATAGCCGTGGCTAGGGGTAGACCCGTTGACAAATCGCCTTGAGAAAACGAAACGCCCACAGCCATGCCTTCGGGCAGGTTGTGTATGGCTACAGCCAGCACAAACAGCCACACCCGATGGCAACGTTCATAGCCCGGACCACAGGGGCCCGTGTTCACATGTTCGTGGGGTGTGAACGCATCTAGACCCATCATGAGCAGCACGCCCATGGCCAAACCCAGCACCACCAAACCCGAACCCGAAAGTGCAGAACCCATGATGGACTCACCCGCTTCTATGCCCGGAATGATGAGGGAAAACGCAGCCGCGGCCAGCATCATGCCCGCAGCCACGCCCAACAAGGTGTCTTCCACTTTGCTGGTGAGTTGCTTTAAAAATAGCGCAGGGGTAGCACCCAGAGTGGTGGCCAAAAAGCCTGCCCCCGAACCCAACATGGCCCACTGGAACACCGGATTTGAAAGGTCGCGACCTTCGTGCAAAACCGCTTGCACCAACATGAACAGCACCCATGCCACCGACACGCTCAAACCCGCCAGCAACCATGGGTGCTGACGTGCGTGCTGGGCAAACACCTGTGTCCAGTGCAGACGGGCGTTTGCCTGCCCTGGTTGGCTTGCGAGCGTTGGGTTGGATGAGTTGGCGCTGACTTCCATAGGTTCAAACTGTACAAAAACCCCATTCATATGACAAGTTAATTGTTTTGAATGGGTTGATAGCTATAAGGCTATTAGATGACGATGGTGACCCCAAATAACTCCATTTGGTCGACAAAAAAACTTACTGTTTTGGGGTCAACTTGAAAACAACAGGAACTACAACTTCAGAAGTGACAGGTGAACCATCCTTTATAGCCGGACTAAAACTCCACCCTCTTACAGCGATTAATGCAGCATCATCCAATACTCGACTGCCGCTGGATTTGGACAGCTCAACCAAAATTAGTTCGCCCCTCGCACTGACCTTCACTCTGATCATGACTTTCCCTTCTGAACCCCGACGAATTGCAGACAAAGGGTAAGCGGGACTTTTGTTGGTGGAGTAGGAAACAGGTCGATCTGAACTGCTTGAACTGATAGACAAATGATCTTCAGTCGAAGCTTTAGAGCTTAAACCATGTGAACCATTCAATTGGTTTTTCGGCTCAACCAATGA
>JBEDMU010000016.1:0-2994 GCA_041170945.1 Pseudomonadota bacterium | reverse complement strand
CGTCGTCGCTTTCCCAATGCCAGTGGCGATTTCAACTCGTTGATCCTCGATGTGGCCATGGCGTGTAAAGCCATTTCTAGAGGGGTCGCTTACGGAGAATTGGCGGGTATGTTGGGCAATCACGCCAGCGATGCTGGTGGCAGCATCAACGTTCAGGGTGAGGCCCAAAAGAAGCTCGACGTGCTCAGTAACGAGGCCTTCATTCGCATGAATGAATGGGGCGGTCACTTGGCAGGTATGGCATCTGAAGAAATGGATGCACCGTACCCCATCCCGAAGCAATTCCCGCGTGGCAAATACCTGCTGGTGTTTGATCCTCTTGATGGGTCTTCAAACATCGACGTCAACGTGTCGGTGGGCAGTATTTTTAGCATCTTGCGTGCCCCCGCGCACGCCACCGATGGTGCCGAACTGACCGAAGCTGATTTTCTGCAGCCTGGTGCTGAACAGGTGGCTGCCGGCTATGCGTTGTATGGCCCCGCCACCATGCTGATGTTGTCGGTGGGCACCGGGGTGCATGGGTTTACTCTCGACCCCAATTTGGGCGAGTTCATGCTGACACACCCCAATGTCAAGGTACCCGAAGACACCCAAGAATTTGCCATCAATGCCTCCAACAGCCGCTTCTGGGAACCGCCCGTGAAGCGATATGTGGACGAGTGCTTGGCCGGCAAGACAGGTCCACGCGGACGTGATTTCAACATGCGCTGGATTGCCTCGATGGTGGCCGAGGCGCATCGCATCATGATGCGTGGCGGGGTGTTTTTGTATCCCCGTGACACCAAAGATCCCAGCAAGCCTGGTCGTTTGCGTTTGCTGTACGAGGCCAATCCCGTCGGTTTTTTGATGGAGCAGGCCGGTGGTCGAGCCAGCACGGGTCGCCAGCCCATGTTGCAAGTCACCCCCACCAGCTTGCATCAGCGCATCGGTTTGGTGTTTGGCTCGAAAAACGAGGTGGAGCGTATTGAGCGCTACCACGCGGAGCCTGCCCCAACGTCTGCCGATGACAATCCGTTGTTTGCAGCCAAAAGTTTGTTTAGAGATTAATTGAGCGCAAATTTCATCAATTAGCATTCAATTAAAACGAATTGCACATAAAAACACCTCATTCAGTATCAGGAGACCATCATGTCTGAACGTCACCCCATCATTGCCATCACCGGATCATCTGGTGCTGGCACCTCCACTGTGACTCGCACGTTTGCCAATATTTTTCGCCGCGAAGGGCTCAAAGCCGGCATCATCGAGGGTGACAGTTTCCATCGCTATGACCGCATGGAAATGAAAAAACGTCAAGCTGAAGCAGAAAAGGCTGGCAACAAGCATTTCAGCCATTTCGGCGCAGATAACAACCTTTTCAGCGAAATTGAGAACCTTTTTAAAACATATGGTGAAACCGGCCAGGGCAAGCACCGCAAGTATTTGCACAACCATGAAGAGGCTGCCCCCTACAACCAAGAGCCCGGCACTTTCACGCCCTGGGAAGATTTGCCCAACGACACCGACATGCTCTTTTACGAAGGCTTGCACGGTGCGGTGGTGACGCCTGAGCACAACATTGCCAAGCACGTCGACCTGCGCATTGGCGTGGTGCCCGTCATCAACTTGGAGTGGATTCAGAAGTTGTGGCGTGACAAAAACCAACGGGGTTACAGTGCTGAAGCCGTGACCGACACCATTTTGCGTCGCATGCCAGACTACGTGAACTACATCGTTCCGCAGTTTGCTCATACCCACGTGAACTTTCAACGCGTTCCCATGGTGGACACGTCGAACCCCTTTATTGCCCGCGACATTCCATCGCCCGACGAGAGCATGGTGGTCATTCGATTTGCCAATCCCAAGGGCATCGATTTTCAATATTTGCTCAACATGATTCATGACTCTTGGATGAGCCGTGCCAACACCATTGTGGTGCCCGGCGGCAAGATGGAGTTGGCGATGCAACTGATCTTCACACCCTTTGTTTGGCGCATGATGGAGCGTCGTAAGCGCTTACTTTCATGATGACTTTTGGAGGGCTTTAAACGCCCTAGAGAAGACAGCAAACTGTCACAAAATTCTTCTTTTCAGGGCCGCGAAAGCGGCCCTTTTGCCTGCTATCCTGAGGCTTTAAAGGAGAGACCCACATGAACCGCAGAGACCCCCAGATCAAGATAGAAAACTTGCTGGAGGAACAAGTCATCAGCCAAGACGTGCTGAACGAAAAATATCTCAAAGACGGTGAAACGGGTGCAGACGATGTGTACCGCCGCGTGGCGCGTGCCTTGGCTTCGGCAGAAAAAGAATCGGTGCGTGCCGATTGGGAAGCCAAGTTTTTAGACAATCTGCGTCACGGTGCCATCGGCGCGGGCCGCATCATGAGTGCTGCCGGTACCACCATTCAAGCCACCCTCATCAATTGTTTTGTGCAACCTGTGGGCGATTGCATCCAGGGCTTTGACGACGAAGGCTTCCCCGGCATTTACGAGGCTTTGCGTGAAGCAGCTGAAACCATGCGTCGCGGCGGCGGTGTGGGCTACGATTTTTCGCGCATCCGTCCGCGCGGTGCTCACGTCAAAGGCACACACTCACAGGCTTCAGGCCCCTGCAGCTACATCAACGTGTTCGATCAATCTTGCGCCACCGTCGAAAGCGCAGGTTCGCGCCGTGGTGCGCAAATGGGCGTGTTGCGCATCGATCATCCCGATGTGCTCGAGTTCATCACAGCCAAGCGCACGCCAGGCCGTTGGAATAACTTCAACGTATCGGTGGGGGTTACCGATGCCTTCATGAAGGCCTTGCTGGACAACGCCAAGGTCGAGTTGGCGCACAAAGCCAAACCCGATGAAAGCGTGATTGCCAATGGAGGTTATCAGCGTGAAGACGGCTTGTGGGTTTACAAAACGGTACAGGCGCAAGAGTTGTGGGACGTCATCATGCAGTCGGCTTACGACTTTGCCGAGCCTGGGGTGCTGTTCATTGACAACATCAACACCGACAACAACCTGTCGT
>JBEDMU010000015.1:0-2777 GCA_041170945.1 Pseudomonadota bacterium | reverse complement strand
ATTGAGTTCTTCGACCTCAAGCCCCGCCATGGTGAGCGCTTCGGCCAACTGCTGGGTATTGAGATTGGGGTTACAAAATTCGCGCAACCAAGATTCTGGAAATTGCATGGGGTTGCCTCGTGCTCAATAAGACTGGAACTGACGCAAAAAGCGCAAGTCACCATCAAAGAAAAGTCGCAGATCGTTGATGCCGTAACGCAGCATGGTCAAACGATCGGGACCCATGCCAAAAGCAAAGCCCACGTAACGTTCGGGATCGAGGCCCATGTTGCGCACCACTTGCGGGTGCACCTGACCAGAACCGGCCACTTCAAGCCAACGTCCAGCCAACGGACCTGATGAAAACTGAATATCGATTTCAGCACTGGGCTCGGTAAACGGAAAGAAGCTGGGTCTGAACCGCAGCACCAGATCGTCTGATTCAAAAAAAGTGCGACAAAACTGTGTGAACACATAGCGCAGGTCTTTGAATGAAATGTTTTCCCCAATCCACAAGCCTTCACATTGGTGGAACATGGGTGAGTGGGTGGCATCGCTATCAACGCGATAGGTGCGGCCTGGGGCGATGACCCGAATTTCGGGCATGGCTTGCCCAGCCTCAAGAGCCGCTTGATGGCGCTTGACATGTTGTACCGCGTGCCGCACTTGCATCGGGCTGGTGTGCGTGCGCAGCAAGCGGGGCGCCTCTTCGGTGCCCCCTTCTACGTAAAAGGTATCGTGCATGGAACGAGCCGGATGGTCGGCTGGCGTATTCAATGCAGTGAAGTTAAACCAATCGGATTCAATTTCGGGACCATCGGCCACATCAAAGCCCATGGACATGAAAATGCTTTCGATGCGCTCAAGGGTGAGGCTGACCGGGTGCAATCCGCCGCTGGCGGCACGACGACCTGGCAGCGTGACGTCCAAGGCCTCGGTGGCCAGTTGACGTTCGAGCTCAGCATCTGCCAAGGCTTGCCGACGTGCTTGCAGCTCGGCTTCAATGGCTTGCTTGGCCACGTTGATTTGTGCACCCACCGATTTTTTTTCTTCGACACTCAGGGCCGCAAGGCCTTTCATGCGCTCGGTGATTTGGCCGCTTTTGCCCAAATAACGCGCCTTGGCGTTTTCGAGGTCGGCAGGAGTACAGGCCGCAGCGAAATCGGTTTTCGCGTTCTCGACCAAAGACTGCAGATCGTTCATGGATGAGGCTCAGTCAGAAACAAAAAGGGCCGGCATCGATCGGCATCGATGCAGGCCCAGACCGGGTAGACAGTGATTAGGCTGCCAATTTGGCCTTGACCTGGTTCACGATGCTGGCAAATGCAGCTTGATCGTGAACAGCCAGATCGGCCAACACTTTGCGGTCGATGCCAATTTCGGCCTTTTTGAGACCATTGGCAAATTGGCTGTAGGTGAGTCCAAGCTCGCGAACCGCCGCGTTGATACGGGCAATCCAGAGCTGACGGAACACACGCTTTTTGGCACGGCGGTCGCGGTATGCATATTGACCGGCCTTCATCACCGCCTGTTTGGCGATGCGGAAGACGTTACCGCGGCGACCACGGAAACCTTTGGCTAGGGCGAGAACTTTTTTGTGACGGGCACGTGCCGTTACACCACGTTTGACGCGAGGCATGATTTACTCCTTGTTCGTCGTTGATCAGAGGCCAGCAAAGGGCATCATGGCGGCGATGTGACCCAGATTGGTCTCATGCACATTCACGGCACCACGCAGATGGCGTTTGTTCTTGGTGGTCTTCTTGGTCAGAATGTGACGCTTGAAGGCTTGACCGCGTTTAACGGTGCCACCGGGACGAACACGGAAGCGCTTTTTTGCAGCGCTTTTGGTTTTCATTTTGGGCATTTTGATGCTCCTTTATTTGTGCTCGTGAGGCGCTGCAAAACCTATTGCAGACTTGTTGGCCCCGAGCCACTTATCAGGATCAAGCGTTTTCGGCAACAGCCTTGGGCGCTTCATCCTGTCTTGACGATGAACCTGGCTTTTTACGACCCGGTGCGATCATCATGATCATTTGCCGCCCTTCGAGCTTGGGAAACTGCTCGACGACGATGCTATCGGCCAATTCGTCGCGAATACGCGACAGGAGTGCCAACCCCAATTCTTGGTGCGTGATTTCGCGGCCTCGAAAACGCAGTGTGATTTTGCATTTATCGCCCTCTTCGAGGAAGCGACGAATGTTGCGCATCTTGACGTTGTAATCACCATCATCGGTGCCAGGGCGAAACTTAATTTCCTTGACCTCGATGACTTTTTGTTTGGACTTCGCTTCAGCTGCCTTTTTCTGCTCTTGGTATTTGAACTTGCCGTAATCCATGAGACGACACACGGGAGGTGCGGCGTTGGGAGCAATTTCAACCAGATCGACATCCATGTCACCAGCCATGCGCAACGCTTCTTGCAACGACACGACCCCTAAAGGTTCGTTGTCGGGACCACTGATACGCACTTCGGGTGCGGAGATCTCGCGGTTGAGACGATGCTTGCGCTCTTCGCGCTGACGACGGTCACGAATTTCGGTAGCGATGGTGAAGCCCTTTCCTAGCTGCGCCTAAAGGCACAGCGACATGTTTAAAAAATCCGATTACGATTTGGCAACCACAGACTGGTTGAGCAGTTGTGCAAATGCCTCTACGCTCATGACACCTAAATCTTGGTTGCCGCGTGCTCGCACGGCTACGGCCCCAGCAGCGCGTTCTTTGTCGCCAACAACGGCAATGTATGGAACCTTCTGCAAAGACCAATCGCGTATTTTAGCGTTTATTTTCTCGTTGCG
>JBEDMU010000014.1:0-4276 GCA_041170945.1 Pseudomonadota bacterium | reverse complement strand
GGTTTGGCAAACACCGTGCCTGGAACCACGATGTCATATCCCGTATTGCCTGCTACCAGCTTGGCGTGCAATGCTTCGTTGGTTTCAAAGGTGTCGTAATTGACTTTGATACCTGTTTCTTTTTCAAAGGCTGCGATCATGCCTTCGGGAATGTAATCAGGCCAGTTATAAATATTCAGTACGGGCTCCTCAGCAGGAGTTGCTGCGGCTGCAGGTGCTTCTTCTTTTTTACCGCAAGCGACCAACAAGGAAGCTGCCACCGCAGTGGCCAAAAGATGCTTGGCTTTCATGGGTTCTCCTGTGAGAAAGTGATTGAATTTTGGCGATTGTAGAGACAAATACGAGTTTTCTGTCAAAAATTCTTTGTCGTAAACCCTAGTCAGAAATTTTGTCTCATCTTTGCCAAAACTTTACCAGATCGACATCTTCACTTTGCGTCGTTTTTTGATACTTATCTCACCTTGCTGTTCAGGTTGATCAGCGCATTTCTAAGGTGATTTGCATGAAACGTTTATCGATTAAACCTACTTTGTTCGTTCTTGCTTGTGTGACTGCTTTTTCTTCTGTAGCCATGGCTGGTCCAGGGTTCCACTCAATGGGGGTTCCTGATCGTGAGAACTTTTCTCGTTGTTCTGAACGATCCTCAAGTCTTGATGCACTCAAAGTGGTATTGCAGTTAACGCCTCAACAGCAATCCTCTTGGACCGCTTTTACTGATGCCATGTCCAAGCGACCTTCTGTGGAGTCCATGCGCACTTTCTCAAGCGCTATCTCGATACAAGAAGCCAAGCTCAATGGCATCAAAGTTTTTTATGCCAGTTTGAGTGATTCACAAAAGAAAGTTTTCGATCAAGAATTTTGGTCTACACGTGGCGGCAAGCAGCGCCAACACAACAAGTCACATGGAGACCATCACCCCTTCAAACCTTGGATGTGAGTGGAATAAGTCTGTGTAAAAAGTTTGCATAACCCCATTGTTATCAACAGCACATGTTGAATGGGTTCAGTTGTTCAAGCTTGCTCTTGTCTTTTTCGACAAACTAACCACAGAGTTTTCTTTTGATAAGTGCTTGAAGCCCCAAGAGTTTGTGACTTATCCACAGTTCTTGGGGCTCTCTATTACCTACTACTAATTTAATATTCTTATTTATTGGTATTGATACCCAAAACTTTGTAGAGCAGGCATGAGCGGAACAAGCCTGTCAACAGGGGAACAATTCCGATGTAACCCCAAGTGCCTATCGTTCCCATGGCAGCAGCCACAATCAAGGCCACTCCAATCACGACGCGAAGAATGCGATCAATACCACCCACGTTGTTCATACGATTCCTTTCTTGATTGAATACAAGCTTACAGTATCACGAAATTGACTTTTGCACCACAGGATGCATCAATGGTGGGACAATTGCAACTGTTATTCTCTTGAAAATTTCATAATGTGGTATCCAGATTCATTTGATGTCATTGTGGTGGGTGGTGGTCATGCAGGCACAGAGGCGGCCTTGGCCAGTGCGCGCATGGGTTGTCGTACGCTCTTGTTGACCCATCAAATTGAAACATTGGGTCAGATGAGTTGCAATCCATCGATTGGTGGAATTGGAAAAGGACATTTGGTCAGGGAAGTAGATGCCCTGGGTGGTGCCATGGCATTGGCAACTGACCAATCAGGTATTCAGTTCAGGGTATTGAATAGTTCCAAAGGACCTGCAGTCAGGGCCACTCGAGCCCAAGCCGATCGCATTCGATACAAGGCAGCGATCAGACATATGCTTGAAAATCAAGCCAATCTCAGCCTGTTTCAGCAGTCGGTAGACGACATATTGGTTGAAGGAGAACAGGTTGTAGGCGTGAGCACTCAGGCAGGTATACGCTTCAAAACTCGCACCGTGGTGCTAACGGCAGGCACCTTTCTGGATGGGAAAATCCATGTTGGTTTGAATCATTACCCAGGAGGTCGTGCAGGCGATCCACCTTCGGTTGGACTATCGGCACGACTGAAAGAATTAAACCTACCCCAAGGCCGACTCAAAACAGGCACCCCACCACGCATCGATGGCAGAACCATTGATTACAGCAAGTGCATCATTCAACCAGGTGATGGCGTTCAAGGGGGATACAACCCTGATCAGCCGATTCCGGTATTTAGTTTTTTGGGCACACCCCAAATGCATCCTGCACAGATGCCTTGCTGGATCACACATACCAATGAACGCACACACGAGATCATTCGCAGTGGGTTTGATCGCAGTCCCATGTTCACTGGAAAAATAGAAGGGGTAGGCCCTCGTTATTGCCCCAGTGTAGAAGACAAAATCAATCGGTTTGCCGAAAAATCCAGCCATCAAATATTTTTGGAGCCAGAGGGTTTGGACACGCACGAGGTCTATCCGAATGGCATTTCTACCAGCTTGCCTTTTGATATTCAGTGGCAATTGGTTCAAAGTATCCCGGGTCTTGAGCGCGCTCATATTCTTCGACCTGGTTACGCTATTGAATACGATTACTTTGATCCACGATCGTTGAAACGATCTTTCGAAACTCAATCCATCAGCGGATTGTTTTTTGCTGGACAAATCAATGGAACCACAGGCTATGAGGAAGCTGCTGCACAGGGATTGTTTGCTGGCATCAATGCAGCCAGAAAGGCGACCCATCAAGAGCCGTGGATACCTACAAGAGACCAAGCCTATTTAGGCGTCATGATGGATGACCTGGTTACTCAAGGAGTGACCGAGCCCTATCGAATGTTCACCAGTCGTGCAGAGTTTCGTTTACAGCTTCGAGAAGACAACGCAGACTCCCGTCTCACCGAAATAGGGCGCAAGATGGGTTTGGTGGACGACCATCGGTGGGATGCATTTTGTCGAAAAATGGACGCTGTTTCACGTGAAACAGAACGCCTTAAATTAACGTGGGTTCACCCCCAAAAGACAAATCCAGAGACCGCACGTCAGTTGTTGGGAAAGCCACTGGACCACGAATATCGATTGTCAGAATTACTAAAACGACCAGAAGTCTCCCACTCAGACCTTGCATCTTTGTCGGCGCCGCCCGAAAACTGGGAAGAAAACTTTTTTGTTTCACGTGAAACAGATGATGCAGAACAATTACAGGTTTGGCGAAAGGCGGCTATTGAGCAAGTGGAAATTGGGGTGAAGTATCAAGGTTACATCCAGCGCCAACAAGATGAAGTGCAGAGGTCAGCAGCTTACGAACATCTCAAATTACCCGTTGATTTGGATTACATGCCCATAGGCTCGTTGAGTATCGAAGTGAGACAAAAACTCAACAGACACCGGCCAGAAACCTTGGGGCAGGCTTCTCGAATTCCCGGGGTTACCCCCGCGGCCATTTCATTGCTACTGATTCACTTAAAAAAGGGTGGGCTTGAGGTCGTTCAATCGAAGGCTGCATCGAGCGCGGGGACATCGTCAGCATGAGTTATTTAGATGTACAAGCGCCAGCACTGGTGCGCCAGTCGGCAGAAGAGTGGGGTTTTTATTTGAGTGATGCTCAAATTGAAGACATGGTGACTTACCTGCGCATGCTTCAAAAGTGGGGCAAGGTTTATAACCTAACGGCGGTGCTGGAAGATGAAGCGGTGGTGGTCAAGCATTTGCTCGATAGTTTGGCTACTGCGGTGTCGGTCTATAGAAAAACCGAGGGAAGTGCGCAGCAAATATTGGATGTCGGGTCGGGCGGGGGTTTGCCCGGTGTGGTTTGGGCCTTGGCAAATCCGCGCTGGTCTGTGACTTGCGTGGATACGGTGTCCAAAAAGACAGCGTTTATTCAGCAGGTAGCGAATTCTCTCAAGGGGTCGTTGCAGGGGCGGTTGCAAGTAGAGCATGCTCGTGTAGAGGCCTTGCAGGGTCAATACAGTCTGATCACCTCTAGGGCGTTTGCTTCGTTGCCGGATTTTGTTTCTGCAACTGAACATTTGTTGGCTGTGGATGGTTTTTGGGCCGCCATGAAAGGCAAGAAGCCTGATGCCGAAATTCAAGAATTGCCTGCAACCGTGCAGGTGTTTCACGTGGAACCGATCGAAGTTCCGATGCTTTCTGAGGAACGATGCCTGGTTTGGATCGGACGACGCTGATTTCGTCCATTACACTCAGGGGTTATATATCTGGGTGAAATGTTGCTGGAGCTCGCGGCCATGGCCAAAATTTTCTGTGTTGCCAACCAAAAAGGGGGGGTCGGTAAGACCACCACCACGGTCAATTTGGCCGCTGGTTTGGCCAAACTGGGTCAGCGGGTTTTGCTGATTGACTTGGA
>JBEDMU010000013.1:0-16163 GCA_041170945.1 Pseudomonadota bacterium | reverse complement strand
TCTGGCTGCTCGTGCAACAAAAAGAACAGCAACACTTGGTCATAGCTGGCATCTTCACAAGCCAGGTGTGAGGAATCTGCACGCAACAGAGCTACCTGTTCACAAGGGTTGGGAAGCTTTTTAGCCAAGTTACCCAACTGAACAGGAAGAATATCAACCACATCTAAGTGCGCATCTGGTGCCAAAGAGCCCACGATACGGGGGGTGAGATCACCATACACACAAGCAACCTGAAGGTTTTTGCCTTCTATGCGCGACCCACCGAGGCTTTGCAATGCCACATCACACAAGCGTTTGTAGTTTCCAAACAAGATGGCATTGACGAGCCATTCACGTTCAAACACACGAACGGCATTGGGATGCACATATGCCCACCAATAGACATTTTGAAGGTACTTGGGAACGCTCAACGGGGCTGCCTCAGGCGCTGAAACGCCCTGATCCGGCTTTTTCTCTGCCTGATTCAGCTCTGCTTGAAGGGGGGACGACATACAAGACTCCAGGTGGTGCGTATCAGGGTTATTCTCTACTTTTTGCATACATTTGTATTGACAAGCATCAATGCATGGATTTGCGTATCATCTTGTGAAAATAACAACGTCATTGAACCTCATTGAGAATTGTCATCATCGACAAACCTTTGCATGAACACCTATTCACCTGACCTTCATCGATACGATTCACGCATGCCCTACCGGTTTTGTGGACGTAGTGGCTTGAAACTCCCAGTCATATCTCTAGGTTTGTGGCATAACTTTGGAGAGACCTCTGATGTCCACAACCAACGCGACATGTTGCGCACCGCTTTTGACGCAGGCATCACCCACTTTGATTTGGCCAACAACTACGGACCGCCTCCTGGCAGCGCAGAAAGCCTGTTTGGCGAACACATGCGTCGCGACTTTCTGCCCTATCGTGATGAGTTGATCATTTCAACCAAAGCTGGCTGGGACATGTGGCCAGGCCCATATGGCAGTGGCGGAGGTTCCCGCAAATACTTGCTGGCCAGCTTAGACCAAAGCCTTAAGCGCATGGGCTTGGATTACGTAGACATTTTTTATTCACACCGATTCGACGCAGACACCCCCTTGGAAGAAACCTGCGCAGCCTTGGCTTCAGCTGTCAAAATGGGCAAAGCTTTGTATGTGGGGATATCAAGCTACTCAGCCAGCAAAACTCGTGAAGCGGCCCTGCTGTTGCGCAGCATGGGCGTTCCGCTGCTCATTCACCAACCTTCGTACAGCATGCTCAACCGGTGGATCGAACCCGAACTGTTGCCCACCTTGAACGAACTTGGGATCGGCTGTATTGCCTTCTCACCACTGGCTCAGGGCCTGCTGACCGACCGCTATTTGAATGGCGTACCGCAAGACTCGCGGATGAACCGTCCGGGTGGCTCGTCGCTCAAACCCGAGCACTTGAGTAACAGCAACCTTGCCCATATTGCCGAACTCAACAAATTGGCGCAACAAAGAGGCCAAAGCTTGGCCCAAATGGCGGTTTCGTGGGTACTGCGTCAACCTCAGGTCACTTCGGCTCTGATTGGTGCAAGCAAGGCCAGCCAAATCACCGAGCTGGCCCAAGCTGCTCATCGCTGCGATTTCAGCGACTCTGAACTTCAGCTGATCAACCAGCATGCGGTCGAGGGCAATATCAACTTGTGGTTGAAACCGTCGACAGACCAGCGAGTTTGAAGTGGTTTAAATAGGTTGCCCAAACGAAATACCCACCTGACTGGCGGTCAGCACCAGCGGGTGGTTGTGGGGCACTTTGCGATTGCGGCCTGCGACAGCGCCTAAGGGGATGCTGTTCATTTGGCCATTGACCAGCGTCACCAAACGTCCAAACTCTCGTCGCTCGACCAAAGCAGCTGCCTCTACCCCAAATTGAGTAGCCAACACTCGATCGAATGGAGTGGGAGAACCACCTCGTTGGACATGCCCCAACACGGTTGCCCGAACTTCGTGATCAAGCAAAGGCTGAAGCTGTGATTGCAACACATGTGCCACGCCGCCTAGACGCAAGGGATCAGGACTGTTGTCGATGCGCTTGGCCACGGTGAGCTCGCCACCCACTGCCTTGGCCCCCTCGGCCACACAAATGAGGGTAGCCAACTTTTGTCGTTCACGTTCACGACAAATACGCGCCACTTCTTCTACGTGGTAATCAAACTCAGGTAACAAAATGACATCGGCACTGCCTGCAATGCCGGCTTCAAGAGCAATCCAGCCAGAGTAACGGCCCATGGTTTCGAGAATCATGGTGCGACCGTGACTTTGACCGGTTGTGTGCAAGCGCTCAAGCGCATCGGTCACGACCGCTACAGCGGTATCAAAACCGAAGCTTCTTTCGCAACCTTCAATGTCGTTGTCAATGGTTTTGGGTACACCCACAATTTGCAAACCATGCTTGGCCAAACCGGCAGAAATGGACATGGTTCCATCACCACCGATGGCAACTATCGCGTCAAGTTGATGCATGGCCACGGTATCGAGCACACGCTGGGTGGCCTCGGGGCTAGCCAACGGATTGGCACGATTGCTGGTGCCTAGCACCGTTCCCCCCATTGCCAAAATTTCGCCCACACTTTGCCAATCGAGTGGACGAACTCTGTTTTCGCCTAAGCCAGCAAACCCATCTTCAAACCCTAACACTTGGGCTTGACAATCACGAATAAGGGAACGGGTGACTGCTCGAATGACGGCGTTGAGGCCGGGGCAGTCGCCGCCACCGGTGAGCACGCCCACGCGAAGACGGTTAGGAGTTGGGGTATTCATATGAATCAGTGGGGTGGCTGATGGGACTCGAACCCACGACGACCAGAATCACAATCTGGGACTCTACCAACTGAGCTACAGCCACCACAGAATTTGAAATTGTAGCAGGTCAACCTGCTGATTTTTCGGTTTGAGGCTCGGGCACCAACACTTTCACTTTATAAGCTTGGCGCAGGTATTGCAGATAAACGCGTGCCTGTGTGTCTGCCATCATCGATTCAAGTTGGGCTCGCTCTTGGTTGGCCAAACTGGCATCGGCTGGAGCACGTTGCGCCACTTGAGAAATTTTGGCCAAACGGTAGCCTTGTGAGCCTAAATCAACACCCACCCAAGCAGGCAATGTACTGGCTGGCGCTTGCATGACTTGATTCACAAAAGCTGCAGGCAAGCTGCTGGCTTGGCTGCGCGAAATGACAGTGGGTCGGCTGAGTGCAACCTTGACACTGCCCTCTTTGGCCTGCTGCAGAATTTTTTGTCCCTCGGCAACAGCGGCCTTGGCAGCCAAATCCAAACGAGTCAAGCGCTCAACCTCTTGCCGGACGCCTTCAAATGGTTGAACCCGCTGGGGTTGATGAGAAACCACTCGGACAGCAAGTAACCGGTTATTGCCCAAATCGATGACATCGAGATTGCGACCACTGGTCAAGGCTTCGGGTTGGGTCAAAGACGCCCAAACCTGCGGCAAAGCCCAGTCACCTTGAAGTTTGCTTTGAGTAAGACCAGACAGGCTCTTGACATTGGTTTTGGCCAAAGCCGCTGCAGCAGACAACGAGTCACTTTGCTCGTAAACGGTATTGGTAAATTGTTCCGCCAATTCAGCGTAACGGTTGCGTGACTGCTCTTGAATAAATTGCGCCTCAATGTCTTTTTTGACTTCTTCAAATGCAGGAACCTTGCCTCCTTGCACAGCGAAGCGATCTTTGTTTTGTGCATAGTAGGCTCGAATATCTTCGGCTTTCACTGCAACTGAAGCTGCTACTGCTGAACGGTCAAGGATCACATATTCGACATTCAAACTCAGTGGCAATGTGAAGGCTGCTGCATTTGCTTGATAGACACGCTGAAGATCGTCTGAATTGACTTGAACCTTTGGCAAAAAGCTCTGTGGGTTGAATTCAGCCATTTCGACCACACGCTGCTCATGGAATACATTCCACGTTGTTTTGGACAGCTCAGGGGGCATCCAAACCGTTTGTGAGACGGCATTGCCAACCAATTGACTGGACATTTCGGCTCTGACATTGGCTTCAAACATTTCGGGTGACATACCCTGACGAGCCAACAAATCAGCATAGGCCTTTGAATCGAGTTTGCCGTTGGCGTCACGCAAGTTGGCAATAACCGGCAGGGTCAGCAGATTGCGGGCCAACTGACCATCAGACACTGTGATACGCATATCGTTCGCAGCTTCCATCAGCAGTTGCTGGTTCACCATTTGCAACAAGGTGGCGTAACGAGCTTGGGCAGTGTCTAGTTTTTTAATATCGATGCCGGGGATGCTTTCGCGGATGCGTTCGATTTCACGCTGATGGGACTGCTCCCACATTTCGCGCGTAATGGTTTGCGAGCCCACTTCGGCCACAGCTTCACTGCGTTCTTGATAAGACGAGTAATTGCCTATACCAAACAAAACAAACGCGGGAATGATGAGCAAGGCCAACAAAAAGCCCATGAGCTTGGTGTGCTGACGAATGAAATCGAACATGTTGCAACCGAAGAAACCGTTGAAGAAATAGAAAAGGCGAACAACAGTTTGTTCGCCTTTGTTCAGTGGTGGGTGCTGAGGGGTTCGAACCCCCGACCTACGCCTTGTAAGGGCGCCGCTCTACCAACTGAGCTAAGCACCCAGCTGATCACGCAATCACTTACCGCCGTTGATCGCGTCTTTCAGGCCCTTACCAGGACGGAACTTGGGAACCTTGGCAGCCTTGATTTTGATGGTGGCACCAGTGCGGGGGTTGCGGCCCGAACGAGCAGCACGTTTACCCACAGCAAAAGTACCAAAGCCAACCAAAGAAACCGAACCACCCTTTTTGAGGGTTTTCTTGACAGCATCGATCATGGCGTCAAGAGCACGGCCAGCAGAGGCTTTAGACAGATCTGCGCTCTTGGCGATTTGTTCGATCAGTTCAGTTTTATTCACAAGAATCTCCTTGATAAATGGATGAGTTATGTGTGAGATTGTAGCGACTTTTAAAGCAATTTTTTTGCCAAACCCCGCTAAAGATCACATGTTTGGGCCCGAATCGAGTCGGGCGGGTTGATTACACCGTGCACTGATGTGCCTGTCAATAGGGTTGATGCGGGGATGAGGTGATTTTCTATGTGCCAACAAGCACCATGTCTTTATTTGGATTGGTCAGATCGTTGTTGTTCTTGGATGACCGGAATGGCTTTGCGCAAATAGTAAAACATGGACCACAGGGTCAGCAGCGTGGCAAGCCAAATCAAAACGTCGCCCCATTGCTGAACAGACAAGCCAAGCAAACTGTAAGGGCCATGCCACAACAACAAGGGAATAGCGACCATTTGTGTCGCGGTTTTGAGTTTGCCCAGCATGTGAACAGCCACACTGCGATTGGCGCCAATCATGGCCATCCATTCTCGAAGTGCAGAAATAGCGATTTCACGACCAATGATGACCAGGGCTACCACCACATGCACGCGATCAAGGTGCATGAGTGTGAGCAAACTGGCACATACCAAAAACTTGTCTGCAACTGGGTCAAGAAATGCACCAAAAGCCGAGGTTTGGTTGAGCTTGCGGGCCAAGTAGCCATCAGCCCAATCGGTGAGCGCAAATATGACAAACAAAATGGCTGCCCACAAATTGCGCGTGGGCGTATCTGCACCAGGCCAAAAATAAACCCCCACAATGAAAGGAATCGCGATGATGCGAGTCCAAGTGATCCAAGTGGGAAGGTTGAAGTACATGTTGGAATGTTATCAGTTTGCAGACGGTCGGGTAGACCTGGTCGATTTGAACTTCATCTGAGCGCTTGGTAAATGGTCTGAGCCAAAGCCAACGAAATACCTTCAACGGTGGCCAATTCTTCGATGCTAGCGTCGGCAACCCCTTTGATGCCACCAAAGCGTTGTAACAAGCGTGCACGCCGGCGCGGCCCGACCCCCTCGATGTGATCCAGTTGTGAACCCGCCACCCTAACGGCAGCACGCTTGGCGCGCATACCGGTGATGGCAAATCGGTGTGCTTCGTCTCGAATTTGTGCCACCAGCATCAAGGCCATCGAATCTGATGGAAGAGCCAGCTTGGGTCGACCATCGGCAAATACCAACTCTTCTAGCCCGACCTTTCGGCCCTCGCCTTTTTCAACTCCAACAATGCGCGAAATGTCGAGCTTGAGCGATTCAAAAACCTCTTTGGCCATTTGAACTTGACCTTTGCCACCGTCGATGAGGACGACATCGGGCATTTGTTGAGAGGCAGGAATGTCTTGCTCGTTCATCACCAGCGACAATTTGCCATAGCGCCGCGTCAGCACCTGCTTCATAGCGGCGTAATCATCGCCTGGTGTGATGCCATCGATGTTGTATCGGCGATATTGCGAAGGTTGCATGCGATGGCCTTGATACACCACACAAGAAGCTTGGGTAAATTCACCTGCAGTATGCGAAACATCAAAACATTCAATGCGCAACAAATTGATATCGTCGGGCGCCAAATCCAACGCCTCACACAACGAACGAGTACGTGCTTGTTGCGACCCTTCTTCTGTGAGCAACCTTGCCAAAGATAGTTCGGTGTTGCGTTGCGCCATGTCAAGCCAATCTCGGCGCTGTCCGCGTGGGGCAACCACCACGTGCAGTTTTTTGCCGTGGGCTTCTTGAACTGCGTCGATCCAATCGGAATCTAATGGGCATGCTGCAATCAACACCCTAGGCAAAGCCTGCTCCAAATAATGTTGCTGCACAAATGCCATTAAGACTTCTTGTGCCGTGGCTTGGTCGACATGCGTTGGAAAGTAAGCCCGATCACCCAGGTGACGGCCACCACGAACCATGGCCAAGGTGACACAGGCCCTGGAGTGCGCCACTTGAACCGCCAGAATATCTGCGTCGGTGTCTTGTGCCGACTCCACCGATTGCTGCTGCAAGACCTTGGAAAGCGAAGCAATTTGATTTCGAATCAAAGCCGCTTGCTCAAACTCGAGGTTATCTGCATGATGCAACATGCGCGCTTGCATGTTGTGCAGCACTTCATCGGCCTCACCTTTGAGAAAAGCTTTGGCGTTGTTGACATCACGCTGGTAATCTTCTGCGCTGATTTGGTTGACACATGGCGCCGAACATCTGCGAATTTGATGCAACAAACAAGCCCGCGAGCGATTAAAAAAAACGGAGTCTTCGCAAGAGCGCAATTGGAACGCCTTTTGCAACAACACAATTGACTCTTTCACTGCCCATGCGTTTGGGTAAGGTCCAAAGTAGTCGTTCTTGCGATCGATAGCTCCACGGTAGTATGACAAACGCGGCGTGTCTTCACGACTGATGCGCAAATACGGATAACTTTTGTCGTCGCGAAAAATAATGTTGTAGCGAGGGTTGAGTGTGCGAATCATGTTCGCCTCAAGAATCAACGCCTCGGCCTCCGATCGCACCACGGTTGTTTCTAAACGGCGAATTTGAGACACCATGTGTCCAATTCGGGTGCCATCGTGCGTACGCTGAAAATAGCTGGATACGCGCTTTTTGAGATTTTTGGCTTTGCCAACGTACAGCAACTGCTCTTTCGCATCAAAGTATCTGTAAACACCAGGCAACCCAGGCAAGCCCGCCACCAACTGAAGCAACTCAGGTGGGTGCACGCTCGGTTCGGTAGAGGGTTGTGTTGGTTTGGTCATACAAATTTTGGATTCTGGAACAATGATGCCATGGAGCTACACAACCCCGCACTGAACTTTGACATTTTTGTACGCGTCATCGACAACCATGGTGACGCTGGGGTGACGCTTCGTTTGGCGCGCAGATTGGGCGAATTGGGTCATCGTTGCAAGCTTTGGATAGACGACCCCGAAATGCTGTTGCGCATGAGCCCAACCCTGCCCGTTGGTGTCACCTGGCAACCTTGGCCGCTTGAAAACGAGCCCATTACAAATGCGACATCTGACGTGTGGATTGAAGCCTTTGGCTGCGAGTTGCCAACGGCTATTCAAGCTCAATGGAAGTCCCATGTTCAACTGAGCAAGGCCAACAGAACTTGGATTAATTTGGAATACTTCACCACAGAAGACTACGCCAAACGTTGTCATGGCTTGCCCTCACCTGTGCTTCATGGACCAGCACAAGGCGCTACCAAGTGGTTTTACTATCCCGGTTGGACCAGCGACTTGGGTGGTGTGATTCAGCGCTCATTCGATCGCGATCTGCACCATCCATTGTTGAGTGAAGAAAACAAACCAGTCCATTCACCTGCCCCGAATGCTATTTTGTTTTGCTACGAACCAGAGGCCCTTCAGGTCTTGTGTCAACGTTGGAAGCAACGTGTTCACATGCGAGTCGCCCCTGGACGACCTGCAGACGCCTGGCGCAAACAGTGTTCTCAGGTCAGCGCCGAGTTTTTGCCATGGACAGACCAACTTTCTTTTGACCAATGGCTAGCCCAAAGTGATTTCAACTTTGTTCGGGGCGAGGACTCCATCTTGACGGCCATGGCAGCTGGCAAGCCTTACTTATGGCAAATTTATCCCCAAGAAGATGGGGTACACGCAGACAAACTCCACGCTTTCTTGAACACCCTTGATGCGCCGTTGTCTGTGAAAGCGGCCCATGCCATATGGAATGGCCTAGAAGGACTGAACCAAGCCGATGCTGGGGCATGGCTGCCCTTGCCTGATTCCCCCCTTTGGGCTGAGTGGGCTGAATTTGCTCAATATTCGGCACGACAAATGCAACAAGCGCCCGATCTAGCCCAAAAATTGGTTGGCTTTGTGATGTCAGGTAAAATCTAAGGTTGTACTGAAAAGCCAATTGTTTGGCTTTGACTTTCATTCACGCACTACCCAGCCCTGCAAGGGCCACTCACCCATGAAAATCGCACAAGAAATTCGCGCCGGCAACGTGATCATGCATGGCAAAGACCCCATGGTCGTTCTCAAAACCGAATACAGCCGCGGTGGCCGCAATGCCGCCACTGTTCGCATGAAGCTCAAAAGCCTCCTCAACAATTTTGGTACCGAAGTCGTGTTCAAGGCTGACGACAAAATGGACCAAATCATTTTGGACAAAAAAGAGTGCACCTACTCTTACTTCGCAGACCCCATGTATGTGTGGATGGATGCTGACTACAACCAGTATGAAGTAGAAGCCGAGAACATGGGTGATTGCCTGAACTACCTTGAAGAAGGTATGCCCAGCGAAGTGGTGTTTTACGAAGGCAAGGCTATTTCAGTTGAAATGCCCACTTCTGTTGAGCGCGAAATCACCTGGACAGAGCCTGCTGTCAAGGGTGATACATCCGGCAAGGTGCTCAAGCCCGCCAAAATCGCCACTGGTTTTGATGTGCCGGTCCCCATTTTTGTCGAGCAAGGCGATCGCATCGAAATTGATACCCGCACTGGCGAATACCGCAAGCGTGTGTAACTCGACATCTATCCGATGTATAAAGAAGGCTCCCGAGTGGAGCCTTCTTTTTTGCCCGTTTGAGACCTGATTGATGGACACGCACCAAAAACTCAAAGAACAGCGATTGGCTGATGCATGGGCCGAATTGCACCTGCAATCGACCAACGGTGTGACCCTCGAACCAAATTCGTTTCGTTTGGCGTTTGCAGATCCTGAATTTATTTTGCGCAGAGACACACGTGGCATTCGCATTCAATTGGAGTTGCTCAAGCCAGATCTGACGCAAATAGAAAAAGGCATTGAGCACACGGTAGTGGTATTTGGCAGCGCACGAGTGCGCGAACCCTCTGCAGCAGAAGAACTGTTAAACGCGGCTCAGCTTTCTGGCGATGCTGAGCAAATTCGAAAAGCGCAAGCCTTGGTTCGCAACTCTCGCTACTACAACGAAGCTCGAGCTTTTGCCAGTTTGGTCGCTAAATACAGCAGGTGTTGCCCTCCACAGAACCAACTGTTTATTTGCACGGGGGGTGGCCCAGGCATCATGGAGGCGGCCAACCGTGGGGCCAGTGATGAAGGAGCGTTGTCCATTGGATTGAACATTGGTGGCCTGCCACACGAACAGCCTGGTAACCCTTTTATCACGCCCGATCTCAATTTCAAGTTTCATTACTTTGCACTTCGGAAAATGCATTTCATGATGCGCGCAAAAGCCCTGGTGGCCTTCCCTGGCGGCTTTGGCACCCTTGACGAATTGTTTGAGGTGATTACTTTGGTTCAGTGCCAAAAGGCCAAGCCCGTACCCATTTTGTTATACGGGTCAGACTATTGGAAACGATTGATCAACTTTGATGTGTTGATTGAGGAAGCCACTATTTCTCCTGAAGATGTCCACCTGTTCAAAATGGTGGACTCTCCAGAAGATGCATGGTCTTACATACGCGATTTTTACGAACTGCCCAACGGACAGTCAGGTTGCATCAAGCCAAAAATCTAAAGCACACAATGGCCACCAATGTAGGTGGCAAGGCTCCAACAAACAAACCCAGTGGGTTGATCACTCCACCACGAAACGCCCCCTTGAGGATAGAGGCGCCAGCCGGGTTGGGTGCATTGGCAATGATGGTTAAACCACCACCGGTGACCGCACCGGTCAGCAATGCGTATTTAAATTCTGGCGTGAGTCCCTCGACCAAAGAACCCAAATATGTCAGTGCAGCATTGTCCGTGATGGCTGTTAAGGCGGTAGCACCAAAGTAAATAGCGGTTTCGTCCATTGACATCAACAATGGCTGCAGCCACCATTGCTGCATGCCCCCCAACACCACCAAACCGCCTAGGAAGAAGCCCACCAACAGGCCCTCACGCAAAATGAGACGCTTTTCTTGAAACTGGGGATATGCGGTGGCAACGCCCATAAACAACAAGAAAATGGACATAAAAATAGGCGTGTGGTGAGCAAACACCACGATTCCTAACAACATGAGCAGATGAAAACCCACCATGACCATGGGAACGCCAGAATAAGGGGATTCACTCGAGTAAGACATGCGACGCAGCTCGCTTCCGTACAAGAAGGTCAATGCGCTTGACGTGATAAATACCGCTACAGCCGCCTTCCAACCAATCATGGTCAGCATGTATGTGATATCCAAGCCCCACTTGCTGGCCACCATGAGCACCGGTGGCGCAGCAAATGGCGTGAGTGTGCCGCCGATGGAGACATTGACAAACAAAGCTCCCAACGTTGCATATTGCAAATTGCGAGAAGCTTTGGCAAAAATGGTGTCGCGCATCATGAGCGCAGCCAATGTCATGGCCGCGGGTTCAGTAATAAACGAACCCAGCAAAGGCACGATCGACAAACACGTGAAATAAAAAGCCATGGACCGTGGAACAGGCAACACCTTGACAATCGACTGAACCACCATGACGGCAAACTGCAAAATAGGTTTACTGCCCGCAACCACCATGATGGCAAACACGAACATGGGCTCGGTGAAATTGCGTCCATCAATGTATTCAACAGCCTGCGTTTTACCCAACATGAACGCCATCGTGACCGCCAGGACCATGGCCCAAAAACCAAACACAATTTCCACTTCGGCCAACAAATGCCAGATACCAGCATGACGTGGCCGACTGTGCGCCAGTTTTTCAAAAAATTTGGTAGAGAAAGTGTGGATCAACGCCAAAGCGAAAATCACCGTCGCGACAGTTTGGATGGTCGTGGGTGACATGATGTGGTCTCCTGTATGGCCGTTTTAACGAGGGCTCTGTTTTGCATTTTAGGCGACTGTTTAGCCCCCTAGCCTTATCACGATCAAGACATAAATTGAACAAATGACTCTACTGGTTCGCGTGGAGTCTTGAGGGTATTGACAATCGCCTCTTGATCGGCATAACCCAAGGCCATGCCACACACCACCATTTCATCGGCTGATGCACCCAAGAATGGCAACAAGAGGGTCTCGTAAGTATTCCAGGCAGCTTGTGGGCATGTATCTAAGCCGTGAGCTTTGGCCAACAGCATGATATTTTGCAAAAACATGCCGTAATCGACCAAAGAGCCCCGCCCCATGACACGGGGAATAGTGAAAATCAATCCTACCGGCGCATCGAAAAAAGTGTAATTGCGACGCTGCTGCGCCAACATTTTGTCCTTGTCTGCTTTGGTGATTCCAAGCAACCCGTACAACGACCATCCATTTTCGCGGCGTCTATCAATATACGGACTAACCCATTGAGCGGGATAGTAATCGTAAGCTTCGGGGTAAAGAGTTGCTTTAGAAGGATCAGCCGCCACCTGATCGAAGGCATCACAGGCTAAATCAGTGCACTGTTTGAGTTTATTGCCGGTTAAAACGTAAACCCTCCAAGGCTGGGTATTGGTGCCCGATGGTGCTCGCCGTGCAACATCCAAAATCCGATGGATGAGCGATTGGGGAACTGGATCACGACGAAACGCCCTCACCGAATGGCGTTGCTCAACAGCAGCTTCAACGGCTTGCAAACCAGGGTCAAGTGCATCAGACATCGTTCACTCCTCAAGTTATTCGATGGTGAAAAACAACTTGGGCATTATGTCTTAGATAAAAAAAGGCCCGCCTCTTACGAGGCAGGCCAAAGGGTTCGTCAATAGATTGAGCAGAACCCGAGGAGACAACCTATACGTGCGTTCGAATTAAGAACGCTTGCGCGATGCAGCGCGGGGAGCAGCAGCACGGGGAGCAGCAGATTTAGCGGCGCTCATGGCGGTGCTGGCCAATGTGTTCATGTTGCTTTCGACGATGTCAGAAGCTTGCTTCACCACTTTTTGCACAGACTCAACTGCGTTAGAAGCGTTTGCAACGGCTTGTTTCATAGCAGCCACAGCAGCTTCAGAACCTGCTGGAGCATTTTTGGTAGCAGCTTCGAAAGCAGCCATCAATTTGGCTTGCACGTCGTCTTTTTGGCTTTCGGCGGCGCGTTGGAATTCAACTGCAGTGCCTTGGGCGATTTCATACAGAGCGCGTGTGTAAGAAGCAGCTTTTTCAGCCAAAGGTTGCATCAGGTTGGCTTGCAACTGAAGCAATTCTTGAACGTCTTGAACGCTCATGGCAGCTTGTGCAGTTTCGGCTGTTTCGGCCAAAGCAGCTTTGGAAGCTTGCAGGTTCAATTCGATGAGTTTTTCAACGCCTTCGAAGGCCTTGTTGGTCAAACCGTACAGGGTTTCAACGTTGGCTTTTTGGGCGGCGAGGATTTGGTCGGCGGTCAGCATGTTCATTCTCCAATCAATGGTTGAGTTAAGGTTGTTGAAGAGCGGCTTTGAAATTTGCTGCGCTGCAACATAGATCGAAGTATAGGGTTGGAAAATGACAATGCAAGTGTTTTTGAGGTTTTTAGAGTCAACACTCTAAAACTGTCCTTCTAGGAGAGCATTGACTCTTAGTGGGCACGCTCCCAGTTGGGGCCGACCCCCACCTCAGCCAACAATGGAACCCGTAGTTGAGCCACTTCAGCCATGATGCGGGGCACCTCGACCCGAACCCATTCTTCTTGCTGCGCAGGCAACTCGAACACCAATTCATCATGAACCTGCATGATCATTTGGACCTGATCGTCGCGCTCGTGCAACGCTTTTTGCACCGCTACCATCGCCAACTTAATCAGATCGGCTGCGGTACCTTGCATGGGTGCGTTAATGGCCGCTCTTTCTGCTGCTGCGCGTCGAGGCCCATTCGGAGAACGAATTTCAGGCAGGAATAAACGACGCCCAAATACGGTTTCCACATAACCTTGTTGTTTGGCCTGTTCTCGGGTTCGATCCATGTAGGCACGAACCCCGGGGTAACGGTCGAAATAGCGCTCCATGTACAACTTAGCGGCCGCATTTTCAATGCCTAAATTTCGCGCCAAGCCAAATGCACTCATGCCGTAGATGAGCCCAAAGTTGATGACTTTGGCCGTGCGACGCTGATCTGCAGTGACCTCTTGTGGAGTGATAGAAAAAATTTCACTGGCTGTGGCTCGGTGCACGTCATCACCTTGGGCAAACGCAGCCAACAATGCTGGATCTTCGCTCAAGTGAGCCATGATTCGCAACTCGATTTGTGAGTAGTCAGCGCTGGCAATCAACTTGCCTGGAGCTGCTACAAAGGCTTCCCTCACCTTGCGCCCTTCTGCTGTGCGAATGGGGATATTCTGCAAATTGGGGTCACTGCTGGAAAGGCGACCCGTGACTGCCACTGCCTGTGCGTAATGCGTATGGACACGCCCGGTCGTAGGATGCACCAAGGTAGCCAGTTTGTCGGTGTAGGTGCTTTTGAGTTTGGCCAAACCTCGGTGTTCCAGGATGGTCGCTGGCAAGGGGTAGTCTTCGGCCAACTTTTCAAGAACTTCTTCGTCGGTGCTGGGGGCCCCACTTGCGGTTTTTTTCACTACCGGCAAGCCCAACTGGTTGAAGAATATTTCTGCAATTTGCTTGGGCGAGCTTAAATTAAAGGGCTGCCCAGCCAATTCGTGAGCACGATGCTCCAACTCGATGATGCGTTGCCCCAACAATTGACTTTGCGACTGCAAGGTTGGCGCATCAATCAACACGCCGGTTCGCTCCATTTCAAACAAGACCCGCGTACATGCCATTTCAATGTCGTAAATGCGGCTGAGACCGGCCTCGCTTTGTATGCGCGGCCAAAGTGTTTGGTGAACCTCCAGACACATGTCAGCATCTTCGCAGGCGTAACGACTGACTCTGTCGATGTCGACCTGAGAAATGGGGATTTGTTGTGCACCTTTTCCACACAATTCTTCATAGGTGATGCCATTTCGTCCTAGGTGACGCAAAGCCAACGAATCGAGAGCGTGGGGCTTGTGCGCCTCTAAGACATAGCTTTGCAACAAAGTGTCATGAACCATGCCTTGCACGTGAATGCCATGATTGGCCCACACATGCATGTCGTATTTCACATGCTGCCCCACCTTGGCTGCTGTTGCATTTTCTAGCCAAGGCTGCAAATGACCCAAGACCCATTGCAAAGGCAACTGGGTAGGTGCACCTGGGTAGTCGTGGGCCAACGGAATGTAAGCAGCTCGACCTGGCTCCACCGACAAGCTAATCCCCACCAATTGCGCCTTCATTCCATCAAGCGAGGTGGTTTCGGTATCTATCGCCGTCAGCGATGCGGCTTGAATGGTGGTCACCCACTTGAGCAAAGTCTCTTCATCAAGCACGGTTTCGTAGATGGTTTCTCGTGCCACAGGCACAACGGCTGGATCATCGAAGGCTGCAAACAAATCAGATTGATCGGCACGTTCAACTGTTGCGCGCTTGCGCAGCAAACTTTGAAACCCTTTGCTGGCGTAAAACGCATCTAGAGCCTCCTCGTTGGGTTGCGCCATATGCAAGGCGCTAAGGTCAGGCCAATCTGGCACATGCGCGCTCAAGTCGGCGTCGGTCAATATAGTCACCAACTGTCGCCCAGTAGGAAGCCAGTCCATTGCCTTGCGTAAATTTTCTCCGGCAACACCCTTGATATCGCCAGCATGCGTCAACAGTCCCTCAAGAGATCCGTAGGTTTGAAGCCACTTGGCTGCCGTTTTAGGGCCCACCTTCTCAACACCAGGAACGTTGTCAACCGCATCGCCCACCAAGGTTTGGAAATCAACCATCAACGCGGGAGGCACGCCAAATTCGGCTTCAACGCCAGCCGCATCACGGCGTTTGCCATTCATGGTGTCGACCATCACCACGCGGTCATTGACCAATTGGCTCAAGTCTTTGTCGCCACTTGAAATCAGGACGCTTAAACCGGCTTGGCTAGCCGTTTTGGCCAAGGTTCCGATCACATCGTCTGCCTCGATACCCTGCACTGCCAACAAGGGCCAACCCATGAGCCTGATGACTTCGTGTATGGGCTCTATTTGAGCACGCAAATCGTCGGGCATGGGAGACCGATGCGCTTTGTACTGCGGATAGAGCTCATCTCGAAAGGTAGGTCCCGATGTATCAAATACACATACCGCCATGCGTGATGGATATTCTTTACGCAATGACTGCAACATATTGATCATGCCCCGAATAGCCCCTGTAGGGGCACTTTGAGGGTCTTGGCGATCTACCCTCAGGTCGGGCATGGCGTGATAGGCGCGATACAGGTAACTGGATCCGTCGACCAAAACCAAATCGGGCAAAGTGACAGCAGATTGATTCATGCCTGAATTGTGCGTTATTTGTTCGGCCAAGGCTCGCCTACAATCACGCCTCATGGCTGTCTTTACTCAAGTCACTCCACCCCAAGCACAACAACTCCTAGATCAATTGGGTCT
>JBEDMU010000012.1:0-3032 GCA_041170945.1 Pseudomonadota bacterium | reverse complement strand
TACTCTTTCAAAAATTCAAGCAGGCGATCAGCTTGGCAAGCACGCGTGCCTAAGTGGATATCAGAGAGAAAGACGGTTCTGACTTTGGGCATGTGCGCACGATAGTGACCCCATGTGTCAGTTGTGTGACGAATGTCATGTTGCAAACGTTGCCATGGAATTGCAATAAAAATGACAAAAAAGTTTCATCATTGAATGGAATGATTTGACATGAATCAACCACCCACACGTACGAGGTAAATCATGTCTGAATCATTGCGCCCTGGTGACATCTTCAACGAAGAAGATTCCAATACCAGCAACAACCCTGCTTTTGAATCTGTGCTCGAAGCACGCATGAGCCGTCGTGGCTTGTTGAAAGCCGGTGCTGGTGCTGCTGGTGCCGCAGCTTTGGCGTCGACAGTCACACAGGCCCAGGCTGCACATGCGCCCAAGTCTCCCATCAATGGTTTGAAGTTCAAAGCAGTTGAGAAGCACACGGTGGATCAAGTGGTGGTGCCAGAAGGCTACACGGCTCGTGTGATTTACGCCTTGGGAGACCCTTTGAGTGGCAATGTGGCCTCGTTCAATAACGATGGCACCGATGGCAATTTTGAGATGCGTGCGGGTGATCACCACGACGGCATCGATTGGTTTGGCTTAGATGCGAAGGGTAACCCCTCTTGGACATTCAATTCGCGTGGCTTGCTGGCCATGAACCATGAAGCCACTACCGACGAAAAGTTGTCCTCTCATTTCTTGCACGCCGATGGTGGCACACGCTCTTTGCCCCGACCTGCATCTGAAATCGACAAAGAACTCATGATTCACGGCATTTCTGTGGTTGAAGTTCAAAGCGACGGCAAAGCCTGGGCCTACAAGCAAGATTCATCGTTTAACCGCCGTGTCACCACCATGTCTGAAGCCGAGATGCACGGTCCGGCCCGTGGCAGCGAGCATCTGGTCACTCGTTTCGACGCAGATGGCATTCGTGTGCGTGGCACCTTGAACAACTGCGGTACTGGAAAAACACCTTGGGGTACCTTGGTCTCTGGCGAAGAAAACTGGTTTGGTTACTTCTTCCGCGACGCCAAAGACGACGAGCGTCGTGGCTTGAAAGACCCTTCGGTTGCCGCTCTCAAACGCTATGGTCGCAAAGCTGGTGAAGCCAGTCGTCACGGTTGGGAAAGTGGTGGCATGCAAGACCGTTTTGTCCGTTGGAACAACAGCTTGTTGGGCGTTACGGCCCGTGACGACTATCGCAATGAAATGAACACGTTTGGTTATGTGGTCGAGCTTGACCCTTACAACCCCACACAAGCCCTGCGCAAACGTTCGGCTTTGGGTCGCATGGGTCACGAGAACGCCACCTTTGCCGTGGCAACAGCGGGTCAACCCATTGTGGCCTACATGGGCGACGACGCCCGCGGCGAATATATTTACAAGTTTGTATCTGATGCCAAGTGGGATCCCAAAGACGCCAACGCCAAAGACCGTTTGGCCGCTGGCGACAAGTATTTGAACAAGGGCACGCTTTACGTGGCCAAATTCAACGCCGATGGCACCGGTGAATGGTTAGAGTTGTCTCTGCGCAACCCGGTGTTGGCGAAGTTCGAAGGCTTCCCCTTCAAAACTGAAGCCGATGTTGCCGTGTTCACCCGCATTGCCGCGGATGCTGTGGGCGCCACCAAAATGGATCGCCCTGAGTGGGGTGGTGTGAACCCCAAAAATGGCGAGGTGTACATCACCCTCACCAACAACAGCAACCGTTCTGCATCCAATGTTGATGCAGCCAACCCTCGTGCCTACGTAGACATGAAGGGCACCAAAGAGCAAAAGGGCAACGTGAACGGTCATATCGTTCGCATGGCCGAAGCCAAGCCTGCCGATGTGAACTTCAAGTGGGACATCTTCCTGTTTGCTTCTGAGGCAGGCGCTGACAAATCTACCGTCAATTTGTCTAACCTCACCGAAGACAACGATTTGTCGTCACCCGACGGCTTGGTGTTCAGCAAGGCCACAGGCTTGTGCTGGATTCAGACCGATGACGGCGCCTTCACTGACAAGACCAACTGCATGCTGATGGCTGCTGTTCCTGGACAAGTTGGCGATGGCAAAGCTCACACCATTGCCTATGGCGACAAGACGGTCACCACTTACGCTGGCAAGGAGCAAACCGCTGCAACCATGAAGCGTTTCTTGGTAGGACCCAAGGGTGCTGAAATCACCGGCATTTGTGAAACCCCTGATGGTCGTGCACTGTTCATCAACATTCAGCACCCTGGTGAAAACACCAAGGCTGCAGATGTGAGCAATCCGGCCAAATATGAGAGCGTGTGGCCCTCGAATGCTGGCTACGGCGCAGGCCGTCGTCCTCGCTCAGCCACCGTGGTTATCACCAAAAACGATGGTGGTGTGATCGGTTCTTGATTTCACATGTGAACTCTGTCAGGCCTAGCGTCTGATCTTCAAGCCCACTCCCGCAATGGAGTGGGTTTTTTTATGTCGATTGGAGTCGATTGTGTTCGGAGATATATTCAGAGCATGAAATCAACTTCAGCAAGCTTGTTTCATTCATTGCTTGAAGTGGCCTTGGTGTTTTTTCGACTAGGTCTCACCTCGTTTGGTGGGCCAGTGGCGCACATGGGTTACTTTCATCGCGAGTTTGTGCAGCGCCGTTCGTGGCTCACCGAGCGTGACTTTGCCGACTGGATGGCCATGTGTCAGTTTTTACCTGGCCCCGCAAGCTCGCAGCTGGGTATGGTGGTGGGCCGTTTGCGCGCTGGCTTGCCTGGTGCTTTGGTGGCTTGGTTGGCATTCACCCTGCCTTCAGCTTTTCTGCTCATGGCCTTGGCCGCGTGGCATGGCAGCTCAGCCTCGTTCATGCCTCAAGGATTGGTTCAGGGCCTCAAATGGGTGGCGGTTGCTGTGGTGGCTCAAGCCCTGTGGAGCATGGGGCGAACCTCGTTTCATCGGCCTCTGCACATGGCTTTGGCAGCCATCGTTGCCTTGATCAGTGCGGTTTCAGGGGCTGTGTGGGTACAACTGGCGTG
>JBEDMU010000011.1:0-13210 GCA_041170945.1 Pseudomonadota bacterium | reverse complement strand
ACGCCAAAGCTTCGGCTGGCTGGGCCGGCCTCGAGTTGATGCAGAAACGTGACCCCATGTTTGCCCGATTCAACCGCACTGACATGCATGTTGATCGCTTGCTTGCAGCGTTGTGGCATGTCTGTGAGTTCGAAATAGTGCGTTGCAAACAGCGTCAACGCTTTATTTTTATCGTGCAAGTGAGTGGCAATCGCCGAAGCCAGAGCCAATCCGTCTTCGGTAGAAGTGCCTCTGCCAATCTCGTCCATGAGTACCAACGATTCAGAGGTGGCACGACGCAAAATCAGGGCGGCTTCAGTCATTTCGACCATGAATGTGGATTGCGCATGGGCCAGATCGTCTGAGGCTCCAATGCGGGTGAGGATGGCGTCTAGGGGCCCAATTCGGCATTCGGCTGCAGGCACATAGCTGCCCACACTGGCAAGCAGGGCAATGATGGCCACTTGCTTCATGTAGGTCGATTTACCGCCCATGTTGGGGCCGGTGATGATGTGCAGCAGGTGCTTCATGTTCAGCTGCGTGTCGTTGGGCATGAATTGCCCTTCAGACAATGCCGCCAATCGGTCTTCTACCACTGGATGGCGGCCAGCACGAATCAACACGCAAGGTTCGAGGGTGTATTGTGGACGACTCCAATTGAGCGCATGCGCACGCTCAGCCAAGGTGGTAAGGGCGTCGATTTCTGCCACAGCTCGAGCAAAACGTTGCAGGCTAGGTAAGTGTTCGCCCAGTTGGACGAGCACCTCTTCGTACAACTGCTTTTCTCTGGCCAAGGCGCGCTCTTGCGCACTGAGTGCCTTGTCTTCAAAGGCTTTGAGCTCAGGTGTGATGTAGCGCTCGGCGTTTTTAAGCGTTTGCTTGCGCCGGTAGTCTTCGGGTACGCGAGACGATTGAGCTTGGCTGACTTCGATGAAAAACCCATGCACCTTGTTGAACTGAACTTTGAGGGTGTTGATGCCCGTGCGTTCACGTTCGCGCGCTTCCATTTCCAGCAAAAATCCATCGCAGTTTTGATGAATGGATCGCAGGTCATCCAGCTCGGCATCGTAGCCAGCGGCAATGACCCCGCCTTCTCGCACATGCGCAGCTGGCTCTAAAGCAATGGCTTGTTGCAAAACATGCAAGCAGTCGTTGGGCACATCAAGCTCTTGCATCCAGTTCTTGAGCATAGAGGTGGGCAGATCGTTGGGTGATTGCTGAAGACATGCCAACAGCACGCGGCGCCAATCTTGTGACCGTTCCAGTGTTTGACGCAGTCCCAACAATTCGCGCGGACGAGCCAGTTTGAGTGCCAAACGGGTGGTCACGCGTTCCGCATCATTACAACCTTTGAGGCACGTACGCAGATCCTGGAGCAGGGTGGGTTGTGACAGCCAGCGTGTGATTTCATCGAGTCGCTCTTGGGCGATATGGCGTTGCCGTGGAGGTTGCTGAATCCATCGGCGCAAGCAACGACTGCCCATCGACGTTTGAGTTTGATCGATCACCGAAAACAAGGTGGGGCTGCTTTCACCACGCAAGGTGGTGAACAGCTCTAAATTGCGCTGAGTCGAAGCTGGCAGTTCCAAGCTGTCGTTGATATGCGCCACCTGCAATTCGCGCACATGACTGAGCGTGCGCCCCTGTGTTTGCTCTGCAAAATCAAGCAAGGCGTGTGCGGCCGCATGGGCAGCGTTCAAGTCTTGTGCGTTCCATGCTTCGAGGTGCTGCACATGAAAATGTTGACACAGCTTATTGAGGCCTAATCGACCATCAAAGGCCCAAGCAGGGCGAGGCGTGAGCGCCACCTCTGTAGCCAAACTCGACAGCGATTTGTCAAGATTTCGGGTTTGCAAGTCGGTGAGGCCGGCGCTGACGACCAATTCAGAAGTCGAGATGCGTGACAACCAGTATGACAAAGAGTCGTGAGTACTCTGAGCCAAATACAAGACCCCTTCGGTCATGCTCAGCCAAGCCACCCCCAAGGTGTTGCGCTCGCCCCAATGCAAAGCCACCAGGGCGTGATTGGCGCGCTCGTCTTGAAGCTCGCTTTCGGTGAGGGTGCCCGGGGTCACGATGCGTGTGACTTGGCGCTCTACAGGACCTTTGCCTGATACTTCGCCCACTTGTTCGCAAATGACCACCGATTCGCCCATTTTGACCAATCGAGCCAAGTAGCTTTCGGCCGAATGAAAAGGCACACCTGCCATCGAAATGGGCTGGCCAGCCGATTGCCCTCGGGTGGTGAGGGTGATGCCGAGCAAACGTGACACCTTGTGGGCGTCATCGAAAAACAACTCGTAAAAATCGCCCATCCGATAAAACACCAAGGTGTTGGGATGCCCCGACTTGATGCGCAAGTACTGCTGCATCATCGGGGTGTGTGCGGACAGGTCGATGTCGTTGGAGTTCACAGTCAAGCCAGCAACGGGATCGTTTGAAAGCGCAAAATCAATTATTCGATGGGGCGAACTGCAAATTTGGAGTGCTTGTTTAGCAGCTGAACCATTTGACCGTAAATGCGGGGGTTGGCAGCCATGCATTCTTTTTGATGCAGGAAATCTGATTCACCAGTGAAGTTGCCAATCAAACCACCTGCTTCGGTGACCAGCAAGGAGCCAGCAGCCATGTCCCAAGGCGCCAGACCTTTTTCAAAAAACGCATCACAAAAGCCTGAGGCCACGTAGGCCAAGTCAAGCGCAGCAGAGCCCGCACGGCGCACACCAGCGCAACGCGGCATGATTTCGCCCAGCATCGACAAGTAATCGGGCATGTTGTCACCGGGGCGGAATGGAAAGCCGGTGCTCACCAAGCACTCATTGAGTTGGGTGCGTTTGCCCACTCGAATGCGACGTTCGTTCATGTAAGCGCCGCGTCCACGGCTGGCGTAGAACAAGTCATTGCGGGTGGGGTCGTAGATCACCGAGTGCTCGATACGGCCGCCAACGGCTAAGCCGATGCTCACACAATAGAAAGGAAACCCGTGAATAAAATTGGTGGTGCCATCGAGCGGGTCGATGATCCATTGAAAGTCTTTGCCAGCACCTTTGCCAGCGCGCACGCCAGACTCTTCGCCCAAAATGCCATGATCAGGGTAAGCCTGAAGCAGGACTTCGATCACGGCTTGCTCAGACGCGTGGTCGACTTCGGTCACGAAGTCGTTGGTTTGTTTGGCCGATATGCGAACCGATTCGATATCAAGGGCGCCACGGTTGATGATGGCACCAGCGGCACGAGCGGCCTTAACGGCCACATTGAGCATGGGGTGTAGATTGCTGGACATGGAATTGAATAAGAACAAAAGGCTGCTCGATGGCAGAATCTTCACATTTTACGGTTGAAATGCATACTCGCTTCATTCTGATCGAACCCAGCCATGCTGGCAACGTGGGTGCCGTCGCCCGTGCCATGAAAGTCATGGGGTTTGACGATTTGGTGTTGGTGCGACCCCGTTGGGCCGATGTGCTGCAACGCGAAGAAGCGCTTGAACGTGCCAGCGGTGCCACCGATGTGTTACAGCAAGCCAAGGTGTTTGAGCATCTGGATCAGGCGCTGGTAGGCATGCACCATGTCTGTGCCACCGCCATGACTCCCCGTGATTTTGGCCCTTCTACTTGCTCGCCTCGTGAACATTTTGCGCAGTGGTTGCAACAACCGCTGGCCCAACAACATCAAGTGGGCGTGGCTTTTTTGTTTGGTCCTGAGCGTTATGGCATGGCCAATGAAGATGTGTACCGGTCGCATGTGTGTTTGAGTATCCCCACCCATCCCGAGTATGGGTCGTTGAATTTGGCCGCTGCGGTTCAGCTCATTGCCTACGATTGGCGTCAGGCTTTGGGTGGTTACCCCGTCGCGTCACCCGCCAAACCAGCTTTGGCTGCCGACATGGCCAGCCTAGAGGGGGCGTTGCAACATTGGCAACAGGCCTTGGTATCGTTACAGTTTTTAGACCCGAATCAGCCTAAAAAACTCATGCCCCGTTTGCGCCAAATGCTCATGCGGGCCCAGCCCAGTCAGGCCGAAGTACACATTTTGCGAGGGGTTGCCCGCAGCATCTTGCGCATGTTGGGTACCAAGCAAGGCTAAACTGCACACCATGTTCAAACATTTACGTGCCAATATTCAATGCATCTTCGAGCGCGACCCCGCTGCGCGCAGTCGTTTTGAGGTATTGACTTGTTATCCTGGGTTGCACGCTTTGGTGTTGCACCAATGGGCGCACGCATGTTGGAAAGCTGGGTGGCGCTGGCTGGGTCGTTTCATTTCACACCTGAGCCGTTGGCTGACAGGCATAGAAATTCATCCAGGTGCGCGCATCGCCCCTGGAGTGTTCATCGATCACGGCATGGGTGTGGTCATTGGGGAAACCGCTGAAATCGGTTCAGGCTGCACCATTTATCAAGGCGTGACCTTGGGCGGCACCTCGTTGGAAAAGGGGGCCAAGCGTCATCCCACCTTGGGCGCCAATGTGGTCGTGGGTGCGGGCGCCAAAGTGTTGGGTGGTTTTGAGGTGGGCGACAACGCCCGCGTCGGTTCCAACGCCGTGGTGACCAAGGCGGTACCTGCGGGCGCCACCGCAGTGGGCAACCCAGCCCGTGTGATACAGCGCAGTGAAGATGCTGTGCGTGAAGAAGCTGCCTCACGCATGGGATTCTCGGCCTATGGAATCACCCAAAGCGACGACCCGGTGAGCATGGCTATGCGCGGTCTGATTGACAACGCCGCTTCTCAGGAGCATCAAATTGCCATGCTCTGGCAGGCCATCGAGCAAATTCAGGCGCAGTCAGGGCGATCGTTACCAGCCGATGCTGCTACCCACGAATCGTTTGAAGCCGAAAAACTCTCCAAATTGGTTCGAGATTGATGCCTCGTGCGGCTGCCTTGCCTATTGGCTGGGCGCAGAAGGTTTGATCGCCGATTTGGGTCGAAAGGCTGCACACACGTCTGCTCGTGTGTCGATATAGGGGCCACCAATTAAATCAATGCAATAAGGCACCGCTGCAAAAATGCCGTGTACGGCAGGGCGCTGTTCACTGGCGCGCAGGCCCTCTAGGGTTTCCCGAATGCTCTTGGGCTGACCTGGCAAATTCAAAATCAATGTTTGGCCACGAATCACCCCTACTTGGCGCGACAAAATGGCCGTGGGCACAAATTGCAGGCTGATTTGGCGCATTTGTTCACCAAATCCAGGCATGACCTTATCGGCGACATCTAGGGTGGCTTCGGGGGTGACGTCGCGCACAGCAGGACCAGTGCCTCCTGTGGTGAGGACCAAATGACAGCCCTCGTCGCAAAGACGAATCAGGGTATTGGAAATGGTGGCACGGTCGTCGGGAATAAGTGCTTCGTGCCACTGAATCGGATTGACCACGGCCTGTTGCAACCACTCTTTCAAGGCAGGCAAGCCTTGGTCGACGTACACCCCTTGGCTGGCACGGTCGCTGATCGACACAATGCCGATATTCACCGTTTCATGCGTCATGCGAGTCCTCGCTGGGCTGGTCATCTGCAGGTTCTGCTTCGGAGTTCAAATGCGATTGAACCAGTTGAAAAATTTCGCGAAATGCGCGTGATTGTCTGGGTGCCACACCGGGGGCGCCTTCCGCAGGCTTGTCTTTGCGTGCTTGTCGAATGAGACTGCGCAAGGCTTGAACATCGGTTTGTGGATGCAAATTCATCCACTGTTCCAAGCTGTCGTCGTGTGCGATTAAGCGTTCGCGCCATGATTCGGCCTCGTGCAATGCAGCGGTTTGCGCGGCGCTGGCTTTGCGCAAACCTTCCAAAGCCGTACGAATCGACTCCACCACCGGATCTTCAAGTTTGCGCATCAGCTTGCCGATGTACTGACGCTGACGCCGTTGGGCTCCAAAATCTTTGATCTTGCGCCCGTCCTCGATGGCGATGAGCAATGGATCAGGAATGTTCGCAATGGAGCGAGCCACGCGTTCGGGCGCTTCCATCAGGGCGGTACCCAAGGCCTGCAGGGCTTCGCTTTCTTTTTTGAGGTCGGTGCGAGACACATCCGTGTCGCCTTTGGCTTCGCGGATGAGTGCTTGATCGAGTTCGCTGCCAGATTCAACAAAGTGACCTCGAACGTAATAACCTTTTCGTGCTTTTCGGCTCATGATGATTTTTCTAGTGACGGGTATCATAGCCACTCCCTGACCTTTTCACTTGAATCCTCATGAGTCTGCAAGCTGATTTTCAGTTTTCTCGATCTGATTTCGAAACTGTGGTGCGTCAAGCCCTGCAACAAGCCCGTAAATTGGGTGCCACCGATGCTGTCGCTGAAGTATCCGAGGCCTACGGCTTGTCGGTATCGGCTCGCATGGGTGCCCTTGAAAACGTCGAACGCAACCGCGATAAGTCGATGGGAGTGACGGTGTACCTGGGTGCACGCAGAGGACACGCTTCAACCTCTGATTTTTCAGCTCGTGCCATTGAGCAAACGGTGCGCAGTGCCTACGACATTGCGCGCTTCACGGCCGAAGACCCTCTGGCTGGATTGCCTGATGCCGATGACATCACCACCGAGCCCGAGCGTGACTTGGATTTGTTCTATCCATGGGACATTAACGCCAAACAAGCCTTTGAGCTGGCCAGAAACACTGAAGAAGCTGCCTTGCAAACCGATGCGCGCATTCAAAACAGCGAGGGCGCTGGGGTTTCGGCGCAGCACTCACATTTTTATGCAGCCCACATGCGCGAAGGTCAACTTGATGGGCGAGGCATTTTCAAAGGTGGATACGCCAGCTCGCGCCATAGCATTTCGGTAGCGCCTATTGCGCAACAGGGCGACTCGATGCAGCGTGACGCTTGGTACAGCTCCATGCGCGACCCACGCGACTTGGCCTCGCCTCAGGCTGTTGGGCGCTACGCAGCAGAGCGTGCCTTGGCGCGTTTGCATGGCCGAAAAATCCGCACCATGACTTGCCCCGTTCTGTTTGAAGCGCCCCTGGCTGCAGGCTTGATGGGTTCGTTGGTGCATGCCTTGAGCGGCGGCGCGTTGTATCGTCGAAGCTCGTTTTTGCTCGATAGCTTGGGTCAGCAGGTGCTGCCGTCGGCCATTTCTTTGTATGAAGATCCCTTTGTGCGCAAAGGCAAAGGCAGTTCACCCTTTGACGACGAAGGAGTGAAGGTGCAGGCACGTCACGTGGTCAAAGACGGTATCGTGCAAGGCTACTTTTTGGGTTCCTATTCGGCGCGCAAACTGGGCATGAAAACCACGGGCAATTCGGGTGGGTCTCACAATCTGACCATGACCCATGCAGCCACTCAGGCCCAAGACAGCCTTGACGCCATGCTGCGCAAATTGCACAAAGGCTTGTTGGTGACCGAGCTCATGGGCCAAGGGGTGAATGGCGTCACGGGCGATTATTCTCGAGGTGCCAGCGGTTACTGGGTTGAAAAAGGGCGCATCGTGCACCCAGTTGAAGAGGTCACCATTGCAGGCAACCTCAAGCAAATGTTCATGGATATTCAGGCCATCGGTGCCGATGCGTACACCATGGGAGCCAAAACCATAGGCTCAGTCTTGATAGGCTCCATGCGAGTGGCGGGTCACTGACCCGATAAAGCCGCCTTTACCCAGGTCGACACCATGCCCATGTCAGCTTTGCCAGCCAGCTGGCTTTTGGCTGCGCCCATGACCTTGCCCATATCGGCAGGTCCTTTGGCGCCGGTGCTTGCCACGATCTGGGTAATGGCTGCTTGAACCTCCTCGGCGCTCATTTGAGCGGGTAGGTAAGCGCTGAGCACCGCAATTTCCTGCTTTTCTTTGTCGGCCAGGTCTTGCCGTTGCGCTTGTTCGTAGGCCGTGACGGAGTCTTTGCGTTGCTTGATCAGCTTTTCAACAATGCCCAGCACCATGGCGTCGGTCAGTTCAACGCGTTCGTCGACCTCTTTTTGTTTGCAAGCTGCCAACAGCATGCGAATGGCGAGCAGCTTGTCTTGCTCTTTGGCGCGCATGGCGCTTTTCATGTCTTCGGTGATTTGGTCTTTCAGGCTCATGGTGCAACAGTGTGATGGGGCAGAAATGAAAAAAGCCCGTCGAAGCGTCCTTCTACGGGCTTGTTGGCATGCGCCGACAGGCGGTGCAATGCGCAGTGCGATCAGTACAGACGCTTGGGCAACTGCATAGAGCGTACACGTTTGAGGTGACGCTTCACAGCAGCAGATTTTTTGCGCTTGCGCTCTGTGGTGGGTTTTTCAAAAAACTCGCGAGCGCGCAGCTCGGTGAGCAGGCCCAATTTTTCAATGGTGCGCTTGAAGCGGCGCAGAGCGATTTCGTACGGTTCGTTGTCTTTTACGCGAATGGTCGTCATGACGGTGAATGAATCCAAAGTTGGTGCGAAAGATGGATCAGATCTAACGCATTGATTGCTAGCAAAGCCTGCCATTATACACTCGGGGTTCTGATGTGGATACTAGGCATTGAATCTTCCTGCGATGAGACCGGTGCGGCTGTGGTGCAAGTGCCACAGTCGGGGGTGGGTGCGCCCGTGCTCAAGGGGCACGCCTTGCACAGTCAGGCAGTTGATCACCAAGTTTATGGCGGGGTGGTGCCTGAGTTGGCCAGTCGCGACCATATTCGGCGAGTGCTGCCACTGACTCAGCAGGCGCTGAAGCAGGCAGGGATTGGTTTGCAAGACCTTGATTTCATTGCCTACACGCAAGGACCTGGATTGGCCGGTGCGTTGCTGGTGGGGGCGGCAACAGCCGAAGCCATGGCTGCAGGACTTGATATTCCGACATTGCCCATTCACCACTTAGAAGGGCATTTGTTGTCCCCTTTTTTGAGCGACCCAACGCCAGAGTTTCCCTTTGTGGCGCTGCTGGTTTCAGGTGGCCACACCCAGCTCATGCGGGTTGACGGGGTGGGGCGCTATACCTTGTTGGGAGAAACCATTGACGATGCAGCCGGGGAAGCCTTCGACAAGGCTGCCAAGGTGCTGGGTTTGCCCTATCCAGGAGGTCCCGAATTGGCCAAGCTGGCGGTTTCGGGCAACGATCAGCGTTTTGCCTTGCCCCGACCGCTCTTGCACAGCAAAGACCTCGATTTTTCATTCGCCGGCCTTAAAACAGCGGTATGGACGCAACGTCAGAAATTAGCAGATACCGCCACGCCCCAAGATTTGGCTGATTTGGCAGCCTGCACCCAAGCTGCCATCACCGATGTGCTGCTTAAAAAGACCATGAATGCCTTGCAGCAGCAGTCGCTCAAACGATTGGTGGTGGCTGGCGGAGTAGGCGCTAACCAACGTTTGCGTGAACGCCTGAATCTAGCCTGTGCCAAAGCGGGAATTCAGGTCAACTACCCGCCCTTGGCTTGGTGTACCGACAACGGCGCCATGATTGCCATGGCGGCGGGCATGCGGGTTCAGGCGGGGTTGGCTCAAGCCCATTTGTCGAAAACTTATTCTTTTGAAGTCAGGCCTCGTTGGCCGCTGGAGATGTACACATGACCAACACAACATGGCGCAGATGGAGCATGGGACTGGCCATGTGGATCGGACTGCTGACAGCGTCACTGGCCCAAACCCCTATCCGACTGTCGTTGATCGAGGGTTTGTCAGGCCCGTTTGCCCTCACGGGAGGCTCGGTCACGCATAACTTGCAAGCCGTGATTCAGCAAATCAACGCCGAAGGTGGGGTGCGTTGGGCTGGTCAACGTCGCTTGTTGGTGCTTGATCGGTACGACAGCTTGGGCAAGGCTGATCAAGCGTTGTTGCATTTGCAACAAGTGGCGCAAAGTGATTCGCGCATTGTGTTGCAAGGCAACTCGTCTGCAGTGGCGTTGGCCCTGGTAGATGCCATCGAGAAGCACAACCTTCGTGAGCCCAATCGCCAATTGATTTTTCTCAATTACTCGGCTGTAGAGCCCTCTCTCACCGAGGAACGTTGTAGTTTTTGGCACTTTCGTTTTGATGCCCACGCCAATATGCGCATGCAAGCGTTGATGTCTATGCTCAAGCAAGACACCTCGGTTAAAAAAGTCTATTTGATGGGGCAAAACTACAGTTTTGGTCAGGCCGTGGTGCGTGAGGCCAAGCGGCAATTGGCACTGGTGCGACCCGACATTGAAATTGTGGGCGAAGAGTTGCACGCCATGGCTGCCATTCGAGATTTTCTGCCTTACGCCACCAAAATTCGTCTCAGCAAAGCCGATGCCGTCATCACAGGTAACTGGGGTGATGACTTGTCGCTGCTGGTTCGCGCCAGCCAAGAAGTGGGGTATGGCGGCAAGTTCTACACCTTCTATGGGCACTCTTTGGGTGCCCCGGCTGCCATGGGAGCTGCTGGCGAAGGGCGGGTGATTGCGGTTGCCGAATGGTTTCCCAACCGACCACAAAACGCCGATAACCCCTATTACCGGGCATTCAAACAAACCTTGCGTGATCCTCGCGAAGACACCCTCTACATGCGCATGCATTTGATGATGCGTTTGCTGGTCAAGTCACTCGAAGAGGTGGGTACACAAGCACGTTCTGCAGATATTTCGGCCAAGGATCTGGCGTTGGCGCTTGAAAAAGCTCAGGGCCGCCTGGCCGACCATGAGGGATACATGCGCGCGACCGACCATCAATTTCAGCAACCGCTTGAGGTGGGATTGATGGAAAAGGCTCCTTCAACAACGTTGAAGTGGGATGTCGAGGGGAGTGGTTGGGGGTTTCGTGTCATGAAAAGGTTTTCACCTGCTGAGGCAGCGTTGCCTACACGATGTCAGATGACAAGGCCTTGATTTTCAGCTAGAATCTAAGGCTGCACCTTAATAGGTGTACACGCTCTTGGCGGCGTTGGTCTTTTGTTCATACTCAAGTCCAAAGGCTGCCAAATGTCGCAAGTCCTTTTTAGAAAGTTGCATCATGTCTCAAATCAACAAGGCCGACGTTGTCAAGGCCCATGCTCGCGGCACCAACGATACTGGTAGCCCCGAAGTTCAGGTGGCCCTGATCACAGCTCGCATCAACGAACTCACCCCTCACTTCAAAGAGCACCTCAAAGACCACCATGGTCGTCGTGGTTTGCTGCGTTTGGTGAGCCGTCGTCGCAAGCTGCTCGACTACCTCAAGTCAAAAGACTCTGAGCGTTATGTCGCTCTGATCGCCAAGCTGGGTCTGCGCAAGTAAATTCAGCAGAGATGTGAATCTCCCATGAACGCCTGCAGCTCTTGTTAAAGCCGCAGGCGTTTTGCACTTTCAGGGGGATCTTTTTAGTTTTGCGTGACACGCCCAATCAGCGAAGCTGTGTCATTCCAAATGCCCGTAGCGTTGGGGCTGGCAATTGGAATGGCATCGTGTTCCGGGCCTTTGCGCAAGACCTTGTTTGTCTTCAGGTTCAGGAGTATTTATGACCATGTTTAATAAAGTGACCCAAACATTTCAATGGGGTCGTCACACTGTCACCATGGAAACTGGCGAAATTGCTCGTCAGTCCACTGGCGCCGTTTTGCTCGATATGGATGGCACCACGGTGCTGGCGACTGTGGTGGCCAAAACCGACGCCAAGGCTGGGCAAGATTTCTTCCCATTGACCGTCGATTACATTGAAAAAACCTATGCCGCAGGCAAAATCCCCGGCAGTTTCTTCAAGCGTGAAGGTCGTCCCAGCGAGCACGAAACCTTGGTGTCGCGTCTGATCGACCGTCCCATTCGTCCTTTGTTCCCCGAGGGCTTCTTCAATGAAGTGCAGGTCGTGGTCCATGTGGTGTCGCTCAACCCTGAAGTTGATGCTGACATCCCGGCCCTGATTGCCACCAGTGCTGCCTTGGCCGTGTCTGGCATTCCGTTCAATGGCCCAGTGGGCGCGGCTCGCGTGGGCTACGTCAATGGCGAATATGTGCTCAACCCCAGCCCTGCCGAGCGCGCCAATTCCCAAATGGACTTGGTGGTGTCGGGTACCGAATCGGCTGTGTTGATGGTGGAATCCGAGGCTCAACAGTTGAGCGAAGAGATCATGTTGGGTGCCGTGGTGTTTGGTCACGATCAAGGCAAAGTAGCCATCGACGCCATCCATGCTTTGGTGCGCGAAGGGGGTAAGCCCGTGTGGAACTGGCAAGCGCCCGCCCGCGACGAAGCACTCATTGCCAAGGTTGAAGAACTGGGCCGTGGTTTGCTGGAGCAAGCCTACCAAATTCGCAGCAAGCAAGCCCGTACCCAAGCCTGTCGCGAGGCCTATGCAGCCGTCATGGCTGGCCTGACAGAGGCTGGTATTGAGTTTGACAGCGTGAAAGTGGAAGGCTTGTTGTTTGAAATTGAAGCCAAGATCGTGCGCGGTCAAATTTTGAATGGAGAGCCCCGCATCGACGGTCGCGATACTCGCACCGTCCGTCCCATCGAAATTCGCACCAGCGTGTTGGGTCGCACCCATGGTTCTGCTCTGTTCACCCGTGGCGAAACTCAGGCCTTGGTGATCACCACCTTGGGTACCGAGCAAGACGCGCAGCGCATCGATGCCTTGTCAGGCGAGGTGACCGACCGCTTCCTGTTCCACTACAACATGCCCCCCTTTGCTACTGGCGAAACTGGCCGTGTGGGCAGCCCCAAGCGCCGCGAAATTGGTCACGGTCGTTTGGCCAAGCGAGCTCTGGTGGCCGTGTTGCCCGAAAAAACAGAGTTTCCTTACACCTTGCGTGTCGTCAGTGAAATCACCGAATCCAATGGTTCTTCGTCCATGGCATCGGTGTGCGGTGGCTGTTTGTCCATGATGGACGCAGGTGTGCCACTCAAGGCGCACGTGGCTGGTATTGCCATGGGCCTCATCAAAGAAGACAACCGCTTTGCTGTGTTGACCGACATCTTGGGTGATGAAGATCACTTGGGTGACATGGACTTCAAAGTGGCAGGTACCACCGAAGGTGTGACCGCTCTCCAAATGGACATCAAAATCCAAGGCATTACCCGCGAAATCATGCAAGTGGCATTGGCTCAAGCCAAAGAAGCTCGCATGCACATTTTGGGCAAAATGCAAGCGGCCATGGGCGCAGCGAAAGAAGACATTTCCAACTTTGCGCCTCGCCTGTATACCCTCAAGATCAATCCCGAACGCATTCGCGACGTAATTGGCAAGGGCGGCGCCACCATTCGTGCCTTGACCGAAGAAACCGGTACCCAAATCGATATTTCCGATGATGGCAATATCACCATCGCCTCTACCGATGCAGCCAAGGCCGAAGAAGCCAAACGCCGCATTGTTGAGCTCACCGCTGAGGTGGAAGTGGGTCAAATTTACG
>JBEDMU010000010.1:0-5929 GCA_041170945.1 Pseudomonadota bacterium | reverse complement strand
AAGATGGATGTTTGGCGCGAACGTCAACGCAAAACCCTGTCGGTGACGGTGGCTGCTCTAGACGACGAAGCTCAAGTGGCTGGCGCTGAACCACCCGTGGTGGCAGAAGGTGTCCTAGAAGAGATGGGCCTGAAGGTACGAGCGCTCACGGCAGAAGAGGTCAAAACGCTGGGGAACGGCGTTTGGGTCGTCGAGGTTCAGGGCTTGGTGGCTCGTCATGGACTACAGCCGCAAGACGTGATCATGGCCGTGGGGCAGCAAAGGGTCTCAACCGTGGCTGAGTTGCAAAAAGCGCTGCAGCGGGTGAAGTCGGAAAAAGGCTTCCACTTGGTGGTTCGCCGTGGCAACTGGACCCATTTCTTGGTGGTTCGCCCTTAATGCACTAATTTGGTGCAATATCAGCGTTTCAGTCCATGAAAACTTCACAAAACAAGCGGGATGAGATCGGTCGGTAGTCGGCTTTTTTGCCTAAAATGATCTTCCAGCATCTCGCAGTTGCCATAGATTTGTTGGTTCAGGGCGCATCCATCAGGTGCGCCCTTTTTTCACCTGTCCCGTCTCTTGCATGAATCACATACGTAACTTCTCCATCATCGCGCACATCGACCACGGAAAATCCACGCTGGCCGATCGCATCATTCAGCGTTGTGGAGGCTTGTCAGATCGGGAAATGACCGAACAAGTGCTCGACTCGATGGACATCGAGAAAGAGCGAGGCATCACCATCAAAGCCCAAACGGCTGCCCTCAAGTACAAGGCACGCGATGGTCAAATTTACAACCTCAACCTGATCGATACCCCTGGACACGTTGACTTCTCTTATGAGGTATCGCGTTCGCTGTCTGCATGTGAAGGTGCCTTGTTGGTGGTCGACGCCAGCCAAGGGGTAGAAGCGCAAACGGTGGCCAACTGTTACACCGCTCTCGATCTTGGGGTAGAGGTGTTGCCTGTTCTCAACAAAATGGATTTGCCGCAGGCCGATCCTGAGAACGCCAAAACAGAAATCGAAGATGTGATTGGCATTGATGCCACCGATGCCATCCCATGTTCTGCCAAGACAGGCATGGGTGTCGACGACATTCTTGAGCTGATTGTGGCCAAAGTGCCTGCCCCCAAAGGGGACCCCAACGCCGCTTTGCGCGCCATGATCATCGACAGCTGGTACGACGCCTATGTGGGCGTGGTCATGCTGGTGCGCGTTGTCGACGGTCGATTGCCCAAGGGCGAACGCATCAAGATGATGGCCACCGGCGCTTCATACATTGCCGAGCACCTGGGCGTATTCACGCCCGCCAACGAAAAGCGCGACAGCCTAGAGGCCGGCGAGGTGGGTTACATCATTGCTGGCATCAAAGAACTGCGTGCCGCTAAGGTGGGCGACACCATCACGGCGGTGCGTCAAGGTTCTGGGGGTGCAGTGTTCACGGCCACCAGCCCACTGCCAGGCTTCAAAGAGGTCAAGCCCCAGGTGTTTGCTGGCTTGTATCCCACAGAGGCCAGCGAATACGATCAGTTGCGTGACGCTCTTGAAAAGCTTCAACTCAACGATGCTTCGTTGCATTTTGAGCCCGAGGTGTCGCAGGCTTTGGGGTTCGGTTTTCGTTGCGGCTTTTTGGGGCTGTTGCACATGGAAATTGTGCAAGAGCGTTTGGAGCGCGAGTTCGATCAAGACCTGATCACCACGGCACCTAGCGTGGTGTACGAGGTGGTGAAGGCCGATGGTGAAGTCATCAAGGTTGAAAACCCCTCCAAAATGCCCGAGCAAGGTCGCATCGAGGTCATCCGTGAACCCATCATGACGGTGCATTTGTACATGCCACAAGAGTATGTAGGTCCCGTGATGACCTTGTGCAACCAAAAGCGTGGTGTGCAAATGAACATGCAATACCACGGCAAGCAGGTCATGTTGACTTACGAATTGCCCTTGGGCGAAATCGTGCTCGACTTTTTTGACCGTCTCAAATCGGTCAGCCGTGGCTATGCTTCCATGGACTACGAGTTCAAGGAATACCGTCCTTCAGACGTGGTCAAAGTCGATTTGTTGCTCAATGGCGAAAAGGTCGATGCGTTGTCGATCATTGTTCACCGCAGCCAGTCGCAGCATCGTGGCCGTGCAGTGGCCGCCAAAATGCGCGAGGTCATTTCGCGTCAGATGTTCGATGTGGCCATCCAAGCGGCGATTGGGGCCAACATCATTGCCCGAGAAACCGTGAAAGCCATGCGCAAAAACGTATTGGCCAAGTGCTACGGCGGCGACATCACCCGCAAGCGAAAGCTGCTTGAAAAGCAAAAGGCGGGTAAGAAGCGCATGAAACAAATTGGTTCCGTTGAGGTGCCTCAAGAGGCATTCCTCGCGATTTTGCAAGTAGAAGATTGATGCGAAACGAACAAACCTGGAGCCTGGTCACGGCCGTTGTGTTGGCCTTGGTGGTGGTGTATGCGATGGGCATGTACATCGGGTGGGTCACCGCTAACTTTGCCTTGCTGTTGTTGGTGGCGGTGGTGGTGAGTGGGGTTTATTGGGTTCTGGAAAAGCGAGTGTTTTTGCCCCAGCGTCGCCAGCAAGCAGCCAAATTGCAAAATCAGATGCAATCGGACAATCAGGCCTCAGCCATCAAAGCCACGCTGCGCCAACCTTGGTGGCTCGAATGGACTGCGGGCATGTTTCCGGTGTTGTTGGCGGTATTTTTGTTGCGTTCGTTTGTAGCGGAGCCCTTTCGAATTCCATCAGGTTCGATGATTCCCACGCTGCGGGTGGGAGATTTGATATTGGTGAACAAATTTCACTACGGCATTCGTTTGCCTGTTGCCAATACCTTGTTGGTGGCCAATCACCAACCTCAGCGTGGCGATGTGATGGTGTTTCGCTACCCCCCAGAGCCCACCATGGACTACATCAAGCGCGTGGTTGGATTGCCGGGAGATGTCGTGTCTTATCAGGACAAAGAATTGCGTATCAATGGTCAGTTGATTGTGCGTGAGCCCTTAGAAGATTTTTACGATCCTGATACGCAGCGCTACTACCAACAATTTCGTGAACAGTTGGGTGAGCGACCTCATTTGGCCATGACCGACGCCCAACGTCCTGGATTCATTCCGGGCATCATTCCATTTGCGGGTCAAGAGGGTTGCGAATACAACAATCGTGGCGTGGTGTGTCAGGTTCCGCCCGGACATTACTTCATGATGGGTGACAACCGCGACAACTCGATGGATTCTCGTTTTTGGGGATTTGTACCCGATGCCAACATCGTGGGCAAGGCGTTTTTTGTATGGATGAATTTTAGCGACTTCAGTCGCATTGGCTCGTTTGACTAATGGCTGAAACTGAACAGGCTTTGCAAACCCTACAAGCACAATTGGGTTATTCCTTTCGTCAATCTTCTTTGTTGACGCAGGCCCTGACACATCGCAGTTTTTCATCTACTCACAATGAGCGGCTTGAGTTTTTGGGTGACTCGGTGCTGAACTTGGCCATTGCCGCATGGCTGTATGAATCAGCCAGTGATTTACCTGAAGGCGATTTGTCGCGCATGCGCTCACACTGGGTCAAGCAAGACGCATTGGCCTCTGTGGCCAAAGAATTGGGTATTGCCAGCGGGTTGCGATTGGGCGAGGGTGAGCTGCGATCGGGGGGCAAAACCAGGCCTTCCATATTGGCCGATGCTGTCGAGGCGATTATTGGCGCGGTATACCTAGATGGCGGCTTTGAGGCAGCCCGTCAGGTGGTGTTGCGTTTGTATCAAAATCGGCTGCAAACTGGGGCCGAACGTTCGGTGACCAAAGATCACAAAACGGCTTTGCAAGAGTGGTTGCAAGCGCGCAAAATGCCAGTGCCGGTGTATCAAGTGGTCAAAACCTCTGGTGCGGCTCATCAGCAAGAATTCGAAGTCACCTGTTCGGTACATGCAAACGTAGCGCCCACCAACGGATGTGGACATTCACGTCGTGCGGCAGAGCAGGCAGCTGCTGGCGCCATGATGCAGCAATTGCAATCCCGCTCATCACCCCAACAGGGAAACGATTGAACTCCATGACAGAAACAAACGCACAACGCTGTGGATCCATTGCCATTGTCGGGCGGCCCAACGTAGGCAAATCCACCTTGCTCAATGCTCTGGTGGGGCAAAAAATCAGCATCACCTCACGCAAGGCGCAAACCACTCGCCATCGCATCACGGGCATTCTGACGCGCGGCGCCACTCAATTTGTTTGGGTCGATACACCTGGATTTCAAACTCGGCACGCTGCCGCCCTTAACCGCTCACTCAATCGAGCCGTATTGGGTGCTGTGTCAGATGTTGATTTGGTGGTTTGTGTGGTTGAGGCAGGAAAATTTGGCCTTGAAGATGCCAAGGTATTGACTCTGCTACCCCAAGACATCCCGGTGATTTTGTTGGCCAACAAGCTCGATCAAGTGCATCGTCGTCAAGAGCTTTTTCCTTGGCTTGCGCAAATGCAAGAGCGTTTTGCGTTTCGCGAAATTTTCCCCATGTCTGCCAAGCAACCCAAAGATATTCAACGCTTGTTAGACGTGTGTGAACCCCTGCTTCCAGAGCAACCTTGGATTTACGGTGAGGACGAACTCACCGATCGCAGCGAGCGATTTTTGGCCGCTGAAATCATTCGAGAAAAATTATTCCGGTTGACTGGCGATGAGTTGCCCTATACCTCGACGGTGATCATTGATCAATACAAAGAGGAAGGTACGTTGCGACGCATTGCCGCCACCATCGTGGTCGAGCGTGATTCACACAAGGGCATGATCATTGGGCAGCAAGGCGAAAAACTCAAACGCATTGGAACCGAGGCCAGAACCGAGATGGAACAGTTGTTTGACGGCAAGGTGTTCTTGGAGCTGTGGGTGAAGGTGCGTTCTGGATGGTCTGACGACGAGTCGCGTGTTCAGTCTTACGGCTACGAGTGATGGGGTCGAAGGTGGGCGCGCGTTCTTCGGTATCACGTGTGCACGATCAACCTGCATACGTATTGCACGCCTATGACTGGAGTGAAAGCAGCCTGATCATCGAAATCTTCACTCGTGATTGGGGGCGCATGGCTGTCATCGCCAAAGGTGTCAAGAAGCCCACGTCACAACTCAGAAATGCGTTGCTTCCTTTGCAGCGTATTCGCATGTCTTGGAGTGGAGACGGCGACATACGCACCTTGACTCGCTGTGATTGGGACGCTGGCGGTGTCATGCCCTCTGGTGATTCACTCATGGTGGGTTTGTACCTCAATGAGCTCTTGCTGAAATTGCTGGCACGAGAAGATCCACATGCAGCGTTGTTCGATGTTTACGATCACGTTGTGAGACACCTCAGCGAAACATCTACCCGTGCTGTATCGGTTCGGGCTTTTGAGTTGTTGCTGTTGCGTGAGTTGGGTTTATTGCCGGCCTTGAATGTAGAAAGCAGCTGCTTGTTGCCCGTAGAGCCACAGCAGCTATACCACTTGAGTGCCGAGGGGTTGCTGGCATCCAAGACGGGCTTACTCAAGGGGTTGCATTGCTTACAGTTGCATGAGCAGTTGTTTGGCGCATCCATGCAGTTGGCTCGGTTGTGGCAAGCTATCACGATCTGTGAACCTGAATTGCGTTCTGGATTGCGTGATCTGCTGCAGGTTCACAGTGGCCAAGGGGTATTTAAAACACGAGCCGTTGTTGATGAGATTCGCCAGTTGTCGCAAGAAGCTCGCTTTCAGGCAGAATCTTGAGTCACGGAGTTATTCATGCATACCGCTTTGTCTATCAATGTCAACAAGGTCGCTTTGTTGCGCAACAGTCGCCACATCGGCATTCCCGATGTGTGCCGGGCTGCTCAACTGTGTTTGCAAGCGGGTGCGCACGGCATTACGGTACACCCACGACCCGACGAACGCCATATTCGACGTCACGATGTATTTGACTTAGCGGCTCTCATGAAATCGT
>JBEDMU010000009.1:0-13322 GCA_041170945.1 Pseudomonadota bacterium | reverse complement strand
ATCCAGCCACCTTGGCCCGCGATGCCGGCATATTGGTTCACTTGGCGGGTTACCGTTGTGTGGCCGCAGGAGCCATCAACATGTTTGCGCACACCGCACACGTTGAGAGCATGGCGGTGTTCGATTTGGCTCAACCTTCTCCGCTTTGACATCCGCACGCAACAAAAAAGGCTCCCGAGGGAGCCTTTTGCTTGGAGAAGGCGGGGTTTACTCGCGATCGCCACCAAAAATTCCCAACAAGGCCAACAAGTTTTGGAAAATGTTGACCAAGCTCAGGTAAACCGACAAGGTTGCGGTGATGTAGTTGGTTTCACCGCCATCGATGATGCGACGCAAGTCAACCAGCAAAAACGCGCTAAAAATCACCACAGCGATCATGCTCAAGGCCACCATAAAGGCGGGGCTGGCCACAAACGCGTTGATCACAAAGCCCACCAACAGCACCACTGCGCCAATGGTGAGCCACTGCTGCATGCCTGACAAGTCACGTTTGACGGTGGTGGCCAGGCTGGCCATGGTGAAGAACACGGCAGCTGTGCCGGCAAATGCCATCATGATGAGTTCGCTGCCATTGCGAAAGCCCAAGACAAACGACAGCAGCTTGGACATCATCAGGCCCATGAAGAACGTGAATGCCAGAAGCACCCACACGCCTGTCATGCTGTTTTTGGTTTTTTCGATGGCGTAAATAAAGCCAAATGCGGCAGCGAGAAAAAGAACCATGCTCATCACGCCACCCATCGCTTGGGTAATACCCGTGCTGACACCTACCCAGGCACCCAGCACGGTTGGAACCATGCTCAGTGCAAGCAGGGCGTAAGTGTTGCGCAAGACGCGGTGACGTTGGACGGAAGCGCCGGCTCGTGAAGGGGACCAAGCGTTTTGACCTTGCATCATCGTGTGAACTCCTTGATATATGACAAAACCTTTGAAAGTCAAAGGCCTGCATAGCATAACGCAATCAAGGTCATTGTGGGGGTAACCCTGATATTTGAAGTTGTATCGGGTATCCTTACATCCTTATTCATCGACTTGATTCACGATATGAAAAATCAACCCACTCTTGAGATGTCTGATGTCAACTGCATCTTGAATGCAGCACTTGCTGAAGCTCAAGCCCATCAGTGGGCGGTTTGCATTGCGGTGGTTGATGCAGGCGGCCATTTGCTGGGCTTTACCCGTGTCGATGGTGCGGCCCCCTTGTCGTCTTACATCAGTCAAGAAAAAGCCCGTACATCTGCCATGGGTAAGCGCGAATCGCGTATCTACGAAGAACTCATCAACCAGGGTCGTTACTCATTTTTGAGCGCCCCGCATGTCCAAGGCATGCTCGAAGGCGGCGTGCCCATCATGCGCGATGGGGTGTGTTTGGGTGCTGTGGGTGTGAGTGGTGTCAAGTCTATCGAAGACGCCCAAATCGCCAAGGCAGGTATTGCTGTGTGGGAAGCCACGCTCTAAAGATGCCTTTTTGATGATGGGGCATTCCATTCACACCAACCGGGGTTCTGCATGTTGAGTCTGCAACAAGTGGCCTGCATGCGAGGCGACCGCACCCTGTTCAGCAACCTGAGTTTCGAACTTCAGTTGGGGCAATGGGCCCACCTCAAAGGGGCCAACGGCTCTGGCAAAACCAGTTTGTTGCGATTGGTCGCTGGTTTGGCCCGACCCGTTGAGGGTGAAATTTTTTGGGCTGGGCAACCCATTGGGTCGGTACGTGAAACTTATCATGCCGACATGATTTACCTGGGGCATCACGAAGGGGTCAAAGAAGATCTCAGCGCCCTTGAGAATTTGCAACTGGGGATGGCCCAAGATGGGACAACCCTGAGCGACGCCGAAGCTTTGCGTGCCTTGCATGCCGTGGGGCTTAAGGGGCGTGAAGATCTGCCTGTTCGGGTGTTGTCTGCTGGACAAAAACGGCGCGCACTCATGTCTCGTTTGGTCGCCAAACGCCGCGCCTTTTGGATTCTCGACGAACCTTTCAACGCCCTGGATGTCAAAGGGGTTGAATGGCTCACCCAAAGAATTGTCGAGCACGTGCAAACGGGGGGCATGGTGTTGCTGACCAGCCACCAAACCATACCACTTGAGGGTGGACAGGTGGTGCAACTATGAATGCCGTTTGGGCCGTCATTCGCCGCGATCTGATGCTGGTGATGCGTCGCAAGGCCGAAGTACTGACGGGTTTGTTTTTCTTCGTGGTGGTTTCGAGCCTCTTCCCCTTGGGGGTGGGCGCCGACATGAAGTTGCTTTCCAAAATCGCACCAGGCGTTTTGTGGGTGGGTGCCTTGCTGGCCACCATGCTGGGTTTGCAACGCATGTTTGCTCAAGATCAAGCCGACGGCACTTTGGAGCAAATGGCGTTATCGCCCAGTCCGCTGTGGATGCTGGTGACCGGTAAGATCGCGGCCCATTGGCTGGTATCGGGTTTGCCTTTGGTTCTGTTGTCCCCTTTGCTGGGTATTCAGTTTGGGCTGGAGCCTGGTGCTTTGTGGGTGTTGATGCTGGGCTTGCTGATTGGCACCCCAGTGTTGTCGTTGATTGGGGCCATTGGTGCAGCGCTGACGTTGGGCGTGCGTGGCGGGGGTGTGCTCTTGAGTTTATTGGTGTTGCCTCTGTTCATTCCAGTGCTGATTTTTGGCTCAGGTGCAGTGGTGGCTTATCAGTCGGGCTTAGGCATAGAGGGTCATTTGTCTTTGCTTGGCGCCTTGTTGTTGGTTGCATTGGTCACTGCGCCGGTGGCAACCACAGTTTCTATTCGGGTGGCTTTGGAATGAGTCGAATTCATTGGTTTCGCTTTGCGTCGCCTGCGGCGTTTTATCCGTTGGCAGGAAAAATGATCCCCTTGTTCTGGGTGCTTACCGCGCTCACTGCCTTGGCGGGTTTGTGGGTGAGCTTTTTTGTGGCACCGACTGACTTTCAGCAGGGTGAGGGCTATCGCATCATCTTTGTGCATGTTCCTGCTTCTTGGATGTCCATGTTCATTTATTTGGTCATGGCGTTTTGGGCAGGGGTGGGGCTCATTTTCAACATCCGTTTGGCTTCCATGGTGGCACAGGCATTAGCACCTACTGGAGCCATCATGGCCTTTTTGTCGTTGTGGACTGGGGCTTTGTGGGGCAAGCCCATGTGGGGCACTTATTGGGTGTGGGATGCTCGTCTGACATCTGAATTGATTTTGTTCTTTTTGTACATGGGCTTTATTGCCTTGCAATCGTCTATTGACGATCCACGCCGCGCCGACAAAGCCAGCGCTATTTTGGCGTTGGTGGGGGCCGTGAACGTGCCGATCATTTATTTCTCAGTCAAGTGGTGGAACACCCTGCACCAGGGGGCATCTGTTTCGATCACCAAGTCGCCTAGCATGGCAGCCACCATGTTGTGGGGCATGCTCATCATGGCCATTTGCTTTTGGATGTACGCCATTGCGGTCACGCTCATCCGCACCCGTTCTATTATTTTGAAGCGTGAAGCCCATACCGATTGGGTTCGCGAATTGCCGGAGATGAAAGCATGAGTTGGTCATCTGCAGCCGAGTTCTGGGCCATGGGTGGCTATGGCTTTTTTGTGTGGGGTAGTTTTTTGGTGTGTTTGATCGTCATGGTGGTTGAACCTTGGATGGCTTATCGCCAGTTGCGCGCTGCCAAATCGCAGTTGCGCCGCCAAGTGTTGGCCACTCAACTTGCTGATGAAGAGAAAGGAATGAACCCATGACGCCTCGTCAAAAACGCTTGTGGATGGTGGTAGGTGGTTTGGCCGCTTTGGGTGTGGCCAGTGCCTTGGTGTTGAACGCACTTAATAGCAACATCGCGCTGTACATCACCCCCACCGAAGTTCAGCAGGGCAAGGCGCCCAAAGACCAAACCTTCCGCGTGGGTGGTTTGGTTCAGGGAGGCTCGTTGCAACGTGTGGGAACCGATGTCCATTTTGTAGTCACAGACACGGCCAATGAAATTCCGGTGACGTATACCGGCATATTGCCCGACTTGTTTATGGAAGGCAAAGGCGCAGTGGTACAAGGTCGCATGCAACCTAATGGACAGTTTGTGGCCACAGAGGTGTTGGCCAAACACGATGAAAACTACATGCCGCCTGAAGCCGCAGACGCCGTGGCCAAAGGTCAACAACACATGCAAGGAACCGTCTCCAAATGATCCCAGAACTTGGTCAACTGAGTTTAATTTTGGCGCTTTGTGTGGCACTGGTGCAAGCCATTTTTCCTTTGTGGGGAGCCGCTAAAAACAATGATGCGTTCATGTCTTTGGCCCGCCCTGCAGCCAGCATCACGTTTGCCTTGTTGTTTGTGGCTTATTTGCTATTGAGCTGGAGTTTTTACGTCAATGATTTTTCGGTCTCGTACGTGGCACACCAGTCCAATTCGATGTTGCCTTTGTTTTATCGAATGGGTGCAGTATGGGGTGGCCACGAAGGGTCACTGCTGTTGTGGGTGTTGATGTTGGCAGGTTGGGCAGGGTGCGTGGCTTGGTTGTCGCGTTCACTTGATTTGGCCATGGTGGCCCGCGTGATTGGCGTGTTGGGACTTGTCATGGTGGGGTTGCTGGCCTTTATTATTTTCACCTCCAACCCATTTGACCGTTTGTTCCCTGTGCCTGCAGAAGGCCGCGATCTCAATCCCTTGTTGCAAGACCCAGGGTTGATCTTCCATCCCCCTTTGTTGTACATGGGCTATGTCGGCATGGCAGTGGCCTTTGCGTTCGCCATCGCCTCTTTGTTGGCAGGCAAGCTCGATGCAGCTTGGGTTCGCTGGTCACGCCCTTGGACCACCATCGCTTGGGTGTTCCTGACTTTGGGAATTGCCTTGGGTTCTTTGTGGGCCTATTACGAATTGGGTTGGGGCGGATGGTGGTTTTGGGACCCCGTTGAAAACGCTTCGTTCATGCCATGGTTGGTTGCCACGGCGCTGATTCACTCGTTGGCAGTGACCGAGAAACGCGGAGCCTTCAAAAACTGGACGGTGTTGTTGGCCATCGCTGCGTTTTCGCTTTCGTTGTTGGGGACGTTCCTGGTTCGTTCAGGTGTGCTGACCTCAGTCCATGCATTTGCTTCTGATCCCAGCCGTGGCGTGTTTATTCTGATTTTGCTGGCGTTGGTGGTGGGCTCGTCTCTCACCCTGTTTGCCATGCGTGCCGGTGCCGTAGCCAAGGGCGGACACTTTGCGCTGTTCTCACGCGAAACCCTGATTTTGTTGGGCAACATTGCTTTGGTGGTGGCTACCGCTTCGGTCCTTTTGGGTACGTTGTATCCCCTCATTCTCGATTCGCTCAACATGGGCAAAATTTCGGTTGGCCCACCTTACTTTGATGCGGTGTTTGTGCCCGTCATGATCCCCGCCATGATTCTTATTGCGGCAACGCCATTTGCTCATTGGAAAGAGGCCAAGTGGTCGGTCATGGCCCGCAAACTCGTCATGCCCGCCGTCTTGGGGTTGATCTTTGCTTTGGTGACTCCGTTTGTCATGGGTTCCGGTAACTTCATGACGGGTTTGGGTTTGTTCTTGGCGGGTTTTATAACCGGCTCCATTGTTCAGCAAATCATTCCCACCCTGCGCTCGGGGCGTCCCGGTATGTCTTTTTGGGCACAGCAGCTGGGCCACTTAGGGGTGGCGGTGTTTGCCGTGGGTGTGACCATGGTCAGCACCTGGGAAGAAGAAAAAGACGTCCGCATGGAACCTGGTCAAACCGTCACGGTTGGGGGCTACACCTTCAAAATGATCGGGTTGGAGCAAACGCCAGGACCTAACTATTCTGCTACCCGAGGCACATTTGAGGCAGTTCCTACCCGTGGCGGTACGGTGCTGAATCTGTACCCGGAAAAGCGCCAATACTTTTCTTCCACCATGCCTATGACCGAAGCCGATATTGACTATGGTTGGACCCGCGATATTTACGTGTCGCTAGGTGAGCCCTTGGAAGACGGCAAAGCATGGGCGGTACGTGTGTACTACAAACCCTTTGTGAGTTGGATTTGGGGTGGTTGTGTGGTCATGTCATTGGGTGGTTTGCTTGCTGTGATCGACCGTCGTTATCGCAAGTTGTTGAAGTCGGTTCATTCTTCGGCATCGGCAAAGGTGACCGCATGAAAATCAAATTCTTGATTCCGTTGCTGGCTTTTTTGGGCCTGGTGGTGTTTTTGGCCATTGGGCTCACGCGCGATCCACGCGAAGTGCCTTCGCCCCTCGTTGGCAAGCCTGCGCCTGCGTTCCAAGTACCTGAGTTGCACGACCCCAACAAAACCATTTCTACCGCCGACTTCAAAGGTCAGGTGTGGATGTTCAACGTCTGGGCGTCTTGGTGTGTGGCATGCCGCGAAGAGCATCCGCTGCTGATGCAGCTGGCACGCACCACCGATATTCAACTGATTGGACTTGATTACAAAGACAAGCGCGAAGACGGTAAGCGTTTCCTTGAAACCCGTGGCGACCCCTATCGACGCATCGCATTTGATGCCGATGGTCGAGTCGGCATCAACTATGGTGTGTACGGCGTGCCTGAAACATTCATCATTGATAAAAAAGGCATTATTCGCCACAAGCACATTGGCCCCATCACACCCGAAGCGTTGCAAGAAAAAATCTTGCCGCTGATGCAGCAACTCAGGAGCGAGCCTTGAATACATCACGCTGGTCAAAGGCATGCAGGGAAGGGCTGATGACAGCCGCCTTGGTGTTGGCCGCCACCTCGTTTGCCCAAGCACCGAACGAGGCAGCGCCTTTGGCAGAAGACCCTGTGGTCGAACAAAGGCTGATCGCCATATCTGAAGAGTTGCGTTGTTTGGTGTGTCAAAACGAGTCGTTGGCTGGGTCACGAGCTGAATTGGCACTTGATTTGCGACGCGAAATTCGTGACCTCATCAAGGCAGGTAAAACCGACGATCAAATTCGCGAGTTCATGGTCGAGCGCTACGGTGACTTTGTGCTTTATCGCCCACCCGTCAAGGCCACCACAGTGGCCTTGTGGGTTGGCCCTTTTGTTTTTTTGGGCGCAGGTTTGGTGGGCTTGTTGATTTATCTCAGAAGGCGTGCCCGTGCCACTCCTGAGCAAGCCAAGGCGTTAACGCCAGAAGAACTTGCACGCGCTGAAGCGCTGTTGAAAGGCAATCAAAAATGATGGCGTTTGTATTGGCTTCCTTGATTTTGGTGGCCTTGGCTTTATTGGGTTTGTTGTGGCCCGTGTTGCGCAATCGTGCCGTCAAAACGGTGTCGCACCAAGAGGTCAATGCTGCCATCTATCGTCGGCAACTGGCTCAGCTCGATGAAGATCGCATTCAAGGTCGCATCGATGTGACCACTTATGAGCAAGACAAACTCGAATTGCAGCAACGTTTGCTCGAGGAAATGGGCGGCAGCCCAGAGGCCGAGTCTGTGAGCGCACCACGCTTAGGCAAAGTCACTGCTTTGGTGATTGCTGGTTGTATTCCTTTGTTGGCTCTGGTTATTTACGCTTCGGTGGGCAATCCCAGTTTGGGCTTAAATCCCGAGGTCATGCAGGCACAAAGTCAACAACAGCCCCCCATGACTCAGCAGGACATCGAGAACATGGTGTCAAACTTAGCAGCCAAATTGGAAAAAGAGCCCGACAACATCGAGGGATGGACCATGTTGGGTCGCTCCTATTTGCAAATGCAACGCTATGCAGACGCAGTCAAGGTCTACGAACGCATCATGCCAGCCGTGCAAACCAATCCTGATTTGTTGGTCAGCTACGCTGAGGCCTTGGCTGGCGCTGGTGGCAATTCGCTCAAGGGCAAACCCACAGCAGTGTTGGCGCAGGCACTCAAAATTGACCCTCAGCACCCCATGGGTTTGTGGCTGTTGGGCACGGCAGCGGCCGAGTTGGGCGAGTACAAGCGGGCTATCGTGGCTTGGGAGCAACTTAAGAAATTGCTGCAACCAGGTGGCGAAGACTACGCCTTGGTCGAATCGGCTATTGCAGAAGCCAATAACCGAATTCAGGCGGCTGGCAAATAGGCCAGTAGGGCATTATTAGCCACCCTTAATAGTCGAAGCGTTGCGGCTGGATCTCTTGCAAGATCGTGGTCGCAATTTCTTCGATGGATTTGGTGGTGGTTGACATCCAACGAATGCCTTCACGCCGCATCATCTGCTCAGCTTGCTGCACCTCATGGCGGCAATTTTCAAGGCTGGCATAACGCGAGTGAGGTTTGCGTTCGTTGCGAATTTCACTCAATCGTTCGGGGTCGATGCTCAACCCAAAAATCTTGTTTCGAAAGGGTTTGAGGGCCGGAGGCAGCTGTCGCCGATCGAAGTCTTCTGGAATGAGCGGGTAGTTGCTGGCTTTGATGCCATGTTGCATGGCCAGGTACAACGAAGTGGGGGTTTTGCCACTGCGACTCACCCCTACCAAAATCACCTCTGACGCAGCCAAGTCAGCGTGGCTTTGACCATCGTCGTGGGCCAGCGAAAAGTTAATGGCTTCTATGCGATCGTGATACGCCTGACTCTTGGCGACATCTGAAAAACGGCCCACCCGATGGTTCGACTTCAGTCCCAATTCAAGCTCAAGAGGCTGAACAAAGCGAGCAAACATGTCCATGACAAAGCCCTCGCAGTGGCCATGGATCACTTGAAGCACTTCTTCATTGACCACGGTGGTGAACACGATGGGGCGTTTGCCCTCAATGTGCGCAGCGTGATTGATTTGTCGGACCACTTGGTGTGCTTTGTCGACGTTGTTGACAAAAGGCACCCGAACGTGGCGTGGTTTGAACTCGAATTGCGCCAGGATGGCATTGCCAAAGGTTTCGGCGGTGATCCCGGTGCCGTCTGAAATGAAGAAAACGGTGCGATGTGGCATGACCCAAAGTGTATCGCTCCTACCGCCCCAAGGGGGGGCATGAATCACTACAATGGATACAGTTCAATAAAAAAGGTCTCACCATGTCTTCCAATACACGCTTCAGTGATACCGATTGGGTCATTCCATTCGAGCAATTACGCAACTCCGACGTCGAAGTGGTCGGCGGCAAAAACGCCAGCCTAGGCGAAATGATTTCTCAACTGCCAGGCGGGGTTCGTGTGCCCACGGGTTTTGCCACGACTGCTCATGCCTATCGCGAATTTCTCAAGCATGGTGGTCTAGACCAGCGTATCCAATCTGCTCTTGATGCGCTAGATGCCGACGATGTCAAGGCCTTGGCCGAAACAGGTCAAAAAATCCGGTCGTGGGTAGAACAACAGCCGTTCCCTCCACAACTCGAGCAAGCCATCCGCCAAGCCTTTGAGACCCTCAGTGCTGGCAATGCCAAGGCCAGTTTTGCGGTGCGTTCCTCGGCAACAGCCGAAGACTTGCCCGACGCATCGTTTGCTGGTCAGCAAGAAACCTTCCTCAATGTGGTGGGCATTGAGGACATTCTTCACAAAATTCGCGAAGTGTTTGCATCGCTATACAACGATCGTGCCATCAGCTATCGCGTGCACAAAGGGTTTGCCCACGGCGCTGTTGCGTTGAGCGCCGGCATTCAACGCATGGTACGTTCTGATTTGGGCGCAGCCGGCGTCATGTTTACCATGGATACCGAATCTGGTTTCGAAGATGTGGTGTTTATCACGGCCAGCTACGGGTTGGGTGAAACTGTAGTGCAGGGCGCCGTCAACCCTGACGAGTTCTATGTTCACAAGCCCATGCTTGTGCAAGGCAAAAGGGCGCTCATTCGCCGCAATCTGGGTTCCAAGCTGCTGCAAATGGTGTTTGCCACCGATGCCGAAAAAGCGGCTTCTGGCAAGTTGGTTAAAACCGAAGATGTCGAGGTAGAACTGCGCAATCGCTACTGTCTCAACGACGCCGATGTGCTTGAGCTGGCTCGTTATGCCATGCTCATCGAGCAACATTACGGACGCCCCATGGACATCGAATGGGGCAAAGACGGTACCGATGGGCAACTGTATATTTTGCAGGCCCGCCCCGAGACCGTAAAGAGCCAAGCCAAAGGCACTGCCGAACAACGCTTTGTGCTGAAGGGTCGTAGCCAAGTGCTGGCCAGTGGCCGTGCCATTGGTCAAAAAGTCGGAACGGGTCCTGTGCGCTTGGTTCACAGTCCGACAGAAATGGATAAGGTTCAGCCCGGTGATGTGTTAGTCACCGACATGACCGACCCCAATTGGGAACCGGTTATGAAGCGTGCCAGCGCCATTGTCACCAACCGCGGCGGCCGCACCTGTCACGCGGCCATCATTGCCCGCGAACTTGGCATCCCGGCTGTGGTGGGTTGCGGTAATGCCACTCAACAATTGGCTGATGGCACCTTGGTCACGGTCAGTTGTGCCGAAGGCGATACAGGCAACATCTACGAGGGTCTGCTCGAGGTCGAGGTATCAGAAGTGTTGCGTGGCGATATGCCGCCCATTGATGTCAAGATCATGATGAACGTGGGCAATCCCCAACTGGCTTTCGATTTTTGCCAACTGCCCAACGATGGGGTTGGCTTGGCTCGCCTGGAGTTCATCATCAACAACAACATTGGCGTACACCCCAAAGCCATTTTGGACTATCCCAATGTCGACGCCGATTTGAAGAAAGCAGTTGAATCGGTGGCACGTGGTCATGCATCGCCCCGCGCTTTTTACGTAGACAAAGTGGCCGAAGGCGTGGCGACCATCGCAGCAGCGTTTTGGCCCAAACCCGTGATTGTTCGCTTGTCCGATTTCAAGTCTAACGAGTATCGCAAACTCATGGGCGGGTCTCGTTATGAACCCGATGAAGAAAACCCCATGCTGGGTTTCCGTGGTGCAGCGCGTTACATCAGCAGCGATTTTGCAGAGGCCTTTGCCATGGAATGCGAGGCCTTGTGCCGTGTGCGCAACGAAATGGGGTTAGACAACGTTCAGGTGATGGTGCCTTTTGTTCGTACCCTCAAACAAGCAGAGCGTGTCACACAAATGTTGGCCGAGCGCGGTTTGCGTCGTGGCGAAAACGGCCTCAAGGTCATCATGATGTGTGAAGTGCCCAGCAACGCGGTGTTGGCCGAAGATTTCTTGCAGTTCTTTGATGGGTTCTCGATTGGCTCTAATGACCTGACCCAGCTTACCCTGGGACTTGACCGCGACTCTGGTCTTGAGCTGCTGGCCAGCGATTTTGACGAACGCGATCCTGCCGTCAAAGCGCTATTGTTGCGTGCCATTCAGGCCTGTCGCAAAGAAGGCAAGTACGTCGGCATCTGTGGTCAAGGCCCCAGCGATCACCCCGATTTGGCTCAGTGGCTGCGCGAGCAAGGAATTTCGTCTATTTCGCTCAATCCCGATACCGTGGTCGATACCTGGACCCGGTTGGCCAACGGCTAAGGCGATCCCTTGCGCTTCTCTCAGTCGTTGAGCGCAAGGTACTCCACGGGAGGCTCGTCGCCACGTGACGACCTTCCGCAGAGCTTTATTCGAAGGCGTCTGCACGTTCTGTATGGACGCTACACCTTGTTGTTTTTGGCCTTTGTCGGGCTCATGGCCTTGCTTGAACAGCTGGGCGTCTCGCGTTGGCTGATCGGCGGTTTCTTTTTGTTAGGAACCGTGGTGGTGTATGCCGTCATTGGCATCGTGACCCGCACCAGTGACCCTGACCAATACTATGTTGCTGGGCGTCAAGTGCCAGCTTTTTATAACGGCATGGCTACGGCTGCCGATTGGATGTCGGCGGCCTCGTTTATTGGCGTGGCGGGTACCTTGTATTTGTCGGGTTTCAATGGTCTGGCCTATATCTTGGGTTGGACGGGCGGTTTTGTGTTGGTCGCCATTTTGTTGGCTCCTTACATCCGACAGTTTGGTCGCTACACATTGCCCGATTTTTTAGCCACTCGTTATCAAGGCGAGGTGGTTCGTGTGGTGTCAGTCGTCGCCATCATTGTGGTGTCTTTCGGTTATCTCGTTGCACAAATTTATGGCGTAGGGCTCATTACCTCGCGCATGACGGGCGCAGGGTTTGAGTTGGGCGTTTTTTTGGGTGTCGGCGGAATTTTGGTGTGCTCTTTTTTGGGTGGCATGCGTGCTGTGACCTACACACAAGTCGCTCAATACGTGGTGCTCATATTGGCGTTCACATTGCCTGTCATGTGGTTATCGGTCAAGCAAACGGGCTCGCCAGTAGCGCAAATTCAGGTGGCACAACAACTCAAGCAAGTCACCTTGGCCGAGCAGCGTTTGCAAAACGACCCTGCAGAAAAGCAAGTTCGGGACCTCTATGCGCAAAGAGCGGCGCAGTTGTCAGCTCAGTTGCGCGATCCAGTGGCCGCTCTTGAACGCGACCGTTATCTGGCGCAACAGCGCTTGCAAACGCTTCAGGCCGACAAAGCACCCATGGTGCTCATTCGCAAGGCCGAGCGCAATTTGGCACGTCAGCCTCTCACCGTGACACAGGCCGTCACGCGTTGGCAAGCCGAAATGCTGCGCGCAGAACAAAAGGCCAAGCCGTTGGCTGGTATGCCTGCGCATGCGCAACCTTATGCGGGCGACCCCAACGGGACCCCGATTGAACGGGCTACCTTCAACCAGTCGCGCCTCAATTTCATGGCTCTGGTCTTGTGTCTCATGATGGGGACAGCTTCGTTGCCTCATGTGTTGGTGCGCTTTTACACCACGCCTTCGGTAGGTCAAGCGCGTCAGTCGGTGGCGTGGACATTGTTTTTTGTGGTTCTCTTGTATTTATCCGCTCCTGTGCTAGCCATCATGATCAAACACGAGGTGTTTCATCATTTGGTGGGCATGCCCTTTGAGTCGCTCCCTGCATGGTTGGCCGATTGGGCACGCATCGATCCCAAGCTGTTGTCGATGGAGGACATCAACTCCGACGGTCGATTGCAGTTGAGCGAGTTGCATATTGGTGCCGACATCATGGTATTGGCCGCGTCCGAAATCGCCCAAATGCCTTATGTGATGACGGCCTTGGTGGCAGCAGGGGCCTTGGCGGCGGCTTTGTCCACCGCCGATGGATTGCTGCTCACGCTTTCTAACGCGCTGAGCCACGACACCTATTACCACTACCTAGACCCTCACGCATCTACCGCCAAGCGGGTGACAGCGGCCAAAATTTTGTTGCTGGTGTTGGCTTTGTTGGCTGCCTATGTGGCCACTTTGAAGCCGGGTGATCTGCTGTTTATGGTTTCAGTGGCCTTTTCATTGGCTGCAGCGGCTTTTTTTCCTGCTTTGGTATTGGGTATTTTTTGGCGTCGCGCCAACGGATGGGGCGCCGCAGCTGGCATGCTGGGGGGCTTGTTGGTCACCGGTGGCTACATCTTGTGGAATGCCAGCGGGTTTAGAGCTTGGGCGGGGCTGACCTCGACCCCCGATTTGCTGTGGGGCA
>JBEDMU010000008.1:0-8843 GCA_041170945.1 Pseudomonadota bacterium | reverse complement strand
CATTCAAAATGAAATTGCTTGCCGCATCGGCACTGATTGCGGTTGGATTGAGCGCTCAAGCTGCGCCCATCGTGATCAAGTACAGCCACGTGGTAGCTGATTCCACCCCCAAAGGCCAAGCAGCCCTGAAATTCAAAGAAGTAGCCGAAAAGAAACTGGCAGGCAAAGTCGAAGTTCAGGTTTATCCCAACAGCCAATTGTTTGGCGATGGCAAAGAAATGGAAGCTTTGTTGCTGGGTGACGTTCATATTTTGGCTCCCTCGTTGGCCAAATTTGGCAAATACACCAAGCAACTTCAAATTTTTGACCTGCCCTTCTTGTTTGATGACATCAAAGCTGTAGATCGTTTTCAAGCCAGCGCCGAAGGCCAGTCTTTGCTCAAGTCAATGGAAGGCAAAGGCATCATTGGTTTTGGCTACATTCACAACGGAATGAAGCAGTTGTCCGCTAACAAACCCTTGGCCATGCCTGCCGATGCCAAAGGTTTGAAGTTCCGCATTCAAGCTTCTGATGTGCTTGAAGCCCAATTCAAAGCCGTGGGCGGCAATCCACAAAAATTGGCATTTGGTGAGGTGTACCAAGCCCTGCAAACTGGAGTGGTTGACGGCACCGAAAACCCATGGGCCAACATCTACAGCCAAAAGTTCCACGAGGTACAAAAGTACATCATGGAATCCAACCATGGCGTGCTTGATTACATGGTCATTGCCAACGCGAAATGGTGGAGTGGCCTCCCTGCTGACATTCAAAAGGGCTTGAAAGAAGCCATGGACGAGTCCATCAAAATCGGCAACAAAGTGGCTTTTGACGAAGATGATGACTTCCGTCGCAAGGTCATTGCCGACAAGAAGGCTCAAGTAGTTGCCATGACACCAGCTCAACTGAAAGCTTGGCGCGAGGCCATGCAACCCGTGTGGAAACAGTTTGAAGGCGAAATTGGCAAGAACATTGTTGACGCTGCCATCCGCGCGAACAAAAAGTAATTCACTTCTCTTGATCTAAATCCCCCAGGAGAGAACATGAAAATCATCGACAAGTTTGAAGAATGGGCCATGGTGTCCATGCTGCTCATCATGACGGGAATCACTTTTGTCCAAGTGGTTCTGCGTTACGTGTTCGGCGATGGCCTGACATGGGCTCTTGAGTTCTCCATGATTTGTTTTGCTTTCATGATCTTCTTGGGGATTTCTTACGGTGTTCGGGTTGGCGCGCATATTGGCGTTGACGCCGCTGTCAAGCTTCTGAATAGCCCGATGCAACGATTGGTCGGTATCTTGGCCGTGGTGTTGTCACTGATCTATGTAGGCATGATTCTGACCGGTTCTTATGAATACGTTTCCAAAATGAAAATGGTGGGAATTGAGTTTGACGACATTCCCATTGAACGTTGGCAAGTATTGATCGTGATGCCCATCGGCTATGCCTTGGTGGCCTTTAGATTTTTGCAAGTGTTGTGGCGCCTGCTGAGTGGCAAAGACAAAGGCTTGCACTTGGCCGATGAAGCTGCAGAAGCACTGGCCGCCCATCAAGTGGGCCAATCGGAGAAATCAGCATGAACAACGCCATCCTTGTTTTGTTTAGCACCTTATTTTTCTGCATGCTCATTGGCATCCCTATCGCGATCAGTTTGGGCCTGTCGAGCATGCTCACCATTTTGTTTTTTTCACAAGACTCGTTGGCTTCGCTCTCCATCAAGCTATTTGAAACCAGCGAGCACTACACCTTGATGTCCATTCCGTTTTTCATCTTGGCTGGCGCCTTGATGTCTACTGGTGGCGTGGCCAGACGCATGGTGAACTTTGCGATTGCAGCCGTTGGGCATTTGCGCGGCGGCTTGGCTATTGCTTCTATTTTGGCCTGCATGTTGTTTGCTGCTGTTTCAGGATCAAGCCCTGCCACCGTGGTGGCCATTGGCAGCATCGTGATTGCTGGCATGGTGAAAAACGGTTACCCCAAAGAGTTTGGTGCTGGCGTGATTTGTAACGCAGGCACCCTGGGCATTTTGATTCCTCCATCGATTGTGATGGTGGTGTATGCGGCTGCCACTGAAGTTTCGGTAGGCCGCATGTTCATGGCTGGTGTGATTCCAGGCATCTTGCTGGGCTTGATGCTGATGGTGGCTGTCTGGTGGCGCGCCGGAAAACTCAACATCACACCTCCTCCACGTGCCAGTCTGAAAGAAATTTGGACCACGTTCCGTGAGTCGATGTGGGGCCTGGCCTTGCTTGCCATCATCATGGGCGGAATTTATGGGGGCGTATTTACTCCCACTGAGGCAGCTGCGGTTTCAGCTGTTTACGCCTTGATCATTGCTTTGTTCGTTTATCGTGACCTCAAGTTCAAAGATTTGGGCCACGTGTTTTTGGACGCCTCTAAAACCACGGTCATGCTGATGTTCATTGTGGCCAATGCGTTGTTGTTTGCCCACGTGCTCACCACAGAACAAATCCCGCAAACCATTGCCTCCAGCATTTTGGCTGCAGGTATGGAACCTTGGATGTTTTTGTTGGTCGTGAACGTGATTTTGCTGGTAGCTGGTAACTTCATGGAGCCCACCGGTATCGTGCTGATTTTGGCCCCCATCTTTTTTCCCATTGCCACCCAATTGGGCATCGACCCCATACATCTGGGCATCATCATGGTGGTCAACATGGAAATTGGTATGGTGACTCCACCTGTCGGACTCAACCTGTTTGTGACCAGCGGCGTCACCGGCATGAGCTTGGTTCAGGTGGTACGCGCTGCCATGCCCTGGCTGAGTGTGTTGCTGGTATTCTTGATGCTCATCACCTATATTCCCAGCATCAGCTTGTTCTTACCCAATATGATTTTTGGTTAAGTGATTGGACCTTCAATAAAAAAGAGCGGCTTCCAGCCGCTCTTTTTAGTTATAGAACAGGTTATGCAGACGGAAGAGATTGTCGACGAACTCGCACTGCACGCGCCAATTCGTCTAACACAGGCAAGGTTTGCTCCCAACTGATGCAAGCGTCGGTTAACGAAATGCCGCGCTGAGGAACGACTCCAGCACGGATGTCTTGCCGACCTTCGTGCAAGTGGCTTTCAATCATGACCCCTGTGATGCGCGTTTCACCCGATTGAATTTGTTGTGCCACGTTGTGGGCCACATCGATTTGTTTTTGATGCTGCTTTTGGCTGTTGGCATGCGACAAATCGATCATGACTTGTGGACGCAGACCACTTTTTTCTAGCGCCATGCAGGCTTCTTGCACGTGCGCAGCCGAATAGTTAGGCTCTTTTCCACCACGCAGAATCAAATGGGTATCGGGGTTGCCTCGAGTTTCAAAAATAGCAGCCATGCCCATTTTGGTAATACCCATAAAGGCATGAGGAGACGCTGAAGCCAAGATGGCATCACACGCAATGCGCACATTGCCATCGGTACCGTTTTTAAAACCAACCGGGCACGACAAACCGCTGGCCAACTGGCGATGGCTTTGGCTTTCAGTGGTTCTGGCACCAATGGCACCCCAACTCACCAAATCAGAAATGAACTGCGGTGACAACAAATCAAGGAACTCGGTTCCAATGGGCAAGCCAAGTCCCACGATTTCAAGCAAGAGTTTTCGTGCTTTGGCAAGTCCTTCGTTCATGGCAAAGCTGCCATCCAGATGGGGGTCATTGATATAGCCCTTCCAACCCACTGTGGTGCGGGGCTTTTCAAAGTACACCCGCATAACCAAGCGCAAGGCATCTCCCACGCTCGCCTCCACTGATTTGAGCAAACGGGCGTATTCCATGGCTTGCTCATGATCGTGAATAGAACATGGGCCTACCACCACCAGCAAACGATCGTCAGCACCGCGCAAAATGGATGCGATTTCGAGGCGATGTTCTTCAACCATGCCTAAGTGCTCTGCAGTGGCAACGAACTGCTCTTGCAACAAAGCTGGCGTAACAAGCGGTCGTACCAATCGGATTCGGGTGTCGTCGACCCGGGTGGCATCAAAAGTTTGTGACTGATTCATCGTGATTAACCTGCGTACAGCATTTGCTGCTCTGTTTGCGTTAGCCAGCGCCATTGACCTGGCTGCAAGTCTTGCAGCTCCAGGTCTCCAATACGGGTACGGCATAACGCGTCTACATGGTTGCCGGTGGCGGCCACCATTCGCCTGACCTGATGGTATTTGCCTTCGGTCAGGGTCAACTCTAAGGTATGGCTGTCGATCATTTGCGCAGAAACCGCTTTGACAGGTTCAGGATCGTCGCGCAACACCACGCCTTTGATCAATTCGCTGATTTGGGCTTGGGTGATTTCTCGAGCCGTGGTGGCCCGATACACCTTGGCAACCTTCGATTTGGGCGAAGTCAGGCGGTGGATCCACTTGCCATCGTCGGTAAAGAGCAGCAACCCTGAAGTGTCGTGATCAAGCCGACCTACCGACTGCACGCCTCTTTGGCGCAACGGAGCTGGCAACAAGGTATAGACGCTTGGATGGTGCTTGGGCTTTTGAGAACACTCCACACCCAAAGGTTTGTTCAACACCAAATAGGCTTGTTCGTGAATGGGCCACGCCTGACCCTGAACCTCAACCACCAATCCGTTGGGGTCGAAACCCTCAGAAGGATCTAGAACTGTTGCTCCATGTACCTTGACATGGCCCTGCTCGATGAGACCCGCGCAAACTCGACGGGTACCAAACCCCTGGGTAAAGAGCAGATGAGAAAGGCTGGGCATGCTGGACATGGCTCGAATCATCCCACAAACTGCCCTTGAAATGCTTGCGATCGTCCCCAACTAACATCCAGTTCCATGTTTTTTAGAGGCTGACCATGCGCCCCGACAAATTCACCACCAAGTTTCAAGAAGCCCTTTCCGATGCCCAATCGTTGGCATTAGGCAAAGACCACGCCTATATTGAGCCTCAGCATTTGTTGCTGGCCATGCTGCAACAAACCGATGGTCCCAGCAGCTTGCTGCAACGTGCTGGCGTTCAGGTCAGCAGTCTAGGCCAAGCATTGGCCCAAAGCATCGACAAGCTGCCCCAAGTGCAGGGGCAAGAACAAGTGCAAGTGTCACGCGATACCGTGTCGCTGCTACAAGCTGCCGAAAAAGAGTCCATCAAGCGCAAAGACAGTTTTGTCGCCAGTGAACTGTTTATTTTGGCTTTGTGTGATCACAAAGGCCCCACCGGAGATTTGTTGCGTCAGTTTGGGGGACAACGCAAAGCGATTGAAAGCGCCATAGAGGCCGTTCGTGGCGGAGCCAGCATTGACAGCGCAGATGCCGAATCTCAGCGTGAGGCCCTGAAAAAGTTCACCCTTGACCTGACCGAGCGCGCCCGCCAAGGCAAACTCGATCCGGTGATCGGCCGCGACGATGAGATTCGTCGAGCCATTCAGGTGCTGCAGCGTCGCAGCAAAAACAACCCCGTGCTGATTGGTGAACCAGGCGTGGGCAAAACCGCCATTGTGGAAGGCCTAGCCCAACGCATTGTGGCGGGCGAAGTTCCTGAATCACTGAAAGACAAACGCGTGTTGGTGCTGGACATGGCAGGTTTGCTGGCCGGCGCGAAGTTCAGAGGTGAATTCGAGGAGCGCTTGAAAGCTGTGCTCAAAGACGTAGCGGCAGAGGAAGGCCGCATCATTCTGTTCATTGATGAAATTCACACCATGGTGGGTGCAGGCAAGGCCGAAGGCGCCATCGATGCGGGCAACATGCTCAAGCCTGCGTTGGCACGTGGTGAGCTGCACTGCATAGGCGCCACGACCCTTGACGAATACCGCAAATACATCGAAAAAGATGCGGCCCTAGAGCGCCGTTTCCAAAAAATATTGGTCGATGAACCCACCGTAGAAGCCACGATTGCCATTTTGCGCGGCTTGCAAGAGCGTTATGAGCTTCACCATGGGGTCGATATCACCGACCCCGCTATTGTGGCGGCCGCTGAACTCTCTCACCGCTACATCACCGATCGTTTTTTGCCTGACAAAGCCATTGACCTGATTGACGAAGCGGCAGCCAAAATCAAAATTGAAATCGACTCCAAACCTGAAGTCATGGACAAGCTCGACCGTCGACTCATTCAGCTGAAGATTGAGCGCGAGGCCATGAAAAAGGAAAAGGACGAAGCCTCACAAAAGCGCTTGCAGCTGATCGAGGAAGAGATGGGCAAGCTCGAGCGTGAGATTGCCGACTTCAACGAAGTGTGGAAAGCCGAAAAAGCTGCCGCTCAAGGCTCTAAATCGATCAAAGAAGAAATCGATCGCCTGCGCACCCAAATCGAAGACCTGAAACGCAAGGGTGACTTCAATGCCGTGGCAGAAATTCAATACGGCAAACTACCAAGCCTAGAAAAAGAGCTCAAAGACGCGCAAGCCCGTGAAGCCGGCAAAACTGAAAGTTCTGCCCCGCGCTTGTTGCGCACGCAAGTAGGCAGCGAAGAAATTGCAGAAGTGGTCGCACGAGCCACCGGCATTCCAGTGTCCAAACTCATGCAAGGCGAACGCGACAAGCTGTTGCAAATGGAGTCGCACTTGCATCAACGCGTGGTTGGCCAAGAAGAAGCCATCAGCGCGGTGTCTAACGCCATTCGTCGCTCACGCGCTGGTCTTTCAGACCCCAACCGTCCTTTGGGTTCGTTTTTGTTTTTAGGGCCCACAGGGGTGGGTAAAACCGAGCTCTGCAAAACCTTGGCGGGCTTTTTGTTTGACACCGAAGAGCACCTGGTTCGCATCGATATGAGCGAATTCATGGAAAAGCACTCGGTGGCTCGTTTGATTGGCGCGCCCCCTGGCTATGTGGGCTACGAAGAAGGCGGCACGCTGACCGAAGCCGTGCGTCGCAAACCCTATTCGGTCGTCTTGCTGGACGAAATTGAAAAAGCGCACCCCGATGTGTTCAACGTGTTGTTGCAAGTACTGGATGACGGTCGGCTCACCGATGGCCAGGGTCGAACCGTGGATTTCAAAAACACTGTCATTGTAATGACCAGCAACATAGGCAGTCCGTTGATTCAATCGATGGCAGGCAAACCGCACGAAGACATCAAGGAAGCCGTTTGGGAAGAGCTGAAGTTGCACTTCCGCCCTGAGTTGCTCAACCGCATCGACGAAACGGTGGTGTTCCACGGCTTGAGCGCCGAGCAGATCGGATCGATTGCTCGCATTCAATTGGCAACATTGGCCAAACGATTGCAAGGCATGGACTTGCAGCTCGACGTCACCCCCGCTGCGCTGGAAGAGTTGTCAAAGGTTGGTTTTGATCCGGTGTTTGGCGCTCGGCCGCTCAAGCGAGCCATACAACAACGCATTGAAAATCCGTTGTCGATGCGCATCTTGGAGGGAAAGTTTCCGCCCAAGACCACCATCAGGGTCAGCGCTCAGCCCGCTGTGAACCCAGGATCCTTTTTGTTTGAGGCGGTGTCAGGCGCCTGAGTTGGCAACCGATGAACCTGCGTTGTTAGAATCCACCCCCCAACGACGCAGAGCTTCATCGTCGCTTTCGCGAGCGTCGACCCATCGCGCAGTGCCATCAGACCAAGCTTCTTTCTTCCAGAAAGGCGCTTGTGTTTTGAGGTAGTCCATCAAAAACTCGCACCCCTCAAACGCATCGCGGCGATGTCGCGACGTGACCATGACCAATACGATCGGGTCCCCCACCAGCAACTCACCCACTCGATGGATGATGGTGACCTGCTGAAGTTCAAACCGACCCATGGCCACATCGACCATTTGGGCAATAGCAGATTCGGTCATGCCTGGGTAATGCTCAAGCGTGAGGCTCTGCAGGCTGCGCTCAGCATCGTCGCCATCTCGCACATAGCCCACAAAACTGACCATAGCGCCCGTGTTGGCGTGGCGCAAACGCTGCGCTTCTTGGGCTTCTTGAAATGCTTCTTCCTGAACACGAATCACGACAGCAGTGGGTGCGTTGCGATGGTGCACGTCAGCCCCCCGTCACCGGAGGGAAAAACGCCACTTCGTCTCCCGCACACAGCACTTGATCGTCATGCGTCATTTGCTGATTCACCGCTACTCTCACGCCTTTGGCAAGAGCCAGTGCTTCTTGGCCTTGGGCACTTTGATCCATCAGCAACTGTCTGAGTTGGCCAATCGTTGAGCCTGAGCGAATTTGAACGGTTTCACGAGGTCGCCCCATGCGCTCACGCACCGAAGCAAAATACAGCACTTGGATGGAAACAGAAGGTGCATTCATGCCGCTTACTCCCCCCTCATCCAAGCGCGCAACGAATAACAACGCACCTTGTCACCTTGTCGAATGACTTGTCCAGGCGGGTTGTCAATCAGCACGTCACTGGCAGCAACCGAGGTGAGCACGTTGGAACCTTGATTGGGGTATCCCACCACCCCTTCAGGGGTGAGGGTTGCGCGTAAAAATTCGCGGCGCGCGTCGGGCTTGAGCCAATCAAATGACGCATGCGCTTCAATGGCCGCATCCTCAGACATGGTGCGGCCGGACAATCGTTGCAGAAATGGACGCACCAACACCAAAAATGTCACCAAACTTGAAACTGGATTGCCGGGCAAGCCAATGAAATGACAATGCGAACCTTGGGCTCGGCGCAAATGTCCGTAAGCAAAAGGCTTACCGGGCTTGATGGCGATGGCCCACAACGCCAACTCACCCAAGGACTGCACTGCGGGTTTCACGTGGTCTTCTTCGCCCACCGAAACACCACCGCTGGTGAGTACCAAATCATGTTGCTCGGCAGCACTGGCCAGTACCTGTTGGGTGGCAGTGAAATCGTCTGGAATGGTGCCCAAATCGGTGACATCGCAACCCGCATCACGCAACAGCTGTGTGAGGAAATAGCGGTTGCTATCAAAAATAGCACCCGCAGGCAGTTGCTCTGGATCAC
>JBEDMU010000007.1:0-11727 GCA_041170945.1 Pseudomonadota bacterium | reverse complement strand
ACATTCCAGGCATCTTGGCCATTTACAACGATGCGGTGGCCAACAGCACCGCCATTTGGAACACCACCCTGGTCGACGAAGTCAATCGACAAAACTGGCTCAAAGCCCGACAACAACAGGGGTACCCCGTGTTGGTGGCCTGCAATGCGGCTGAGCATGTGATGGGCTACGCAACCTTTGGCGAATGGCGGGTGATCGAGGGATTTAAGCACACGGTAGAGCACTCTGTTTATGTACATCCCCAATACCGTGGCCAAGGTCTGGGCCGCTCGCTGATGCAAGCCTTGATCACAGAGGCAAAGTTGCTGAACAAACATGTGATGGTGGCCGCCATAGAAGCTGAAAACCGTGCTTCCATTGAGCTTCATCTGCAATTGGGATTTGTCCAAACAGGCCTGATGCCTGAGGTGGGAACCAAATTTGGTCGCTGGCTAGACCTGGCTTTCCTTCAGCTCAAGCTCAATTCAAACGCGCCACACTGACCCACCTCATCAAATGTGCCAAGAAATAGGTTCACAATAGCGTTCGTATGCCTGTTTATTCTTTGTCGATACAAACATTTCCAGCTCGTCGCTCTCAGCCACAAAAACCTGATTTGCTGTTTGTGCATGGGGGCTACGTCAACGCCAAGTGCTGGCACGTGCATTTGGTTCCTTTTTTTCAAAAGGCTGGTTATCGTTGCCACACCATCGATCTGCGGGGACATGGCCTAAGCCAAGGCGCCGAACACTTGCATCACTTTGGCATTGAAGATTACGCCGACGACATAGAAACCGCACTTTCCTCGATACCGGGACCTGTGATTCTGATCGGTCACTCCATGGGCTGCCTTGTCATTCAACGCTATCTTGAGCGAGAAGACGCTCGAGCAGACGCTGCCGTTTTCTTGGCTCCTGTTCCACCCAGTGGAACTGCAGCCAGTGCGATGCATCTCACTCTCAAATACCCAGGCTTTTTCCAAGCCGTCAGTGCCGCCACTCAAGGCTTTTTGAGCCCCGAGCACGCCGACTTGATGCGTCAAATTTACTTTTCTCCCGGCATCCATACTTCCGATATCTTGAAATTTGCCGACATGGTGGGCCCCGAATCATTCAAGGCCATCACCGAAATGGCCTTCTTGGCCATGCGCGGACCCCACGGCCACTTGACTTTACCGACTCTGGTGATTGGAGGGCAAAATGATGCCGTGTTTCCCGATCACACCCTCGATGACACTGGCCAACTGTGGAACGCCCAAGTACAACGCATCGATGGAGCTGGCCATATGTTTATCGTCGATCACCACCATGAACAAGCCAGTCAATTGATTCTGGGCTGGCTACAAAAACTGCCCTCACGGGCCTCATAGCTTCGTCGTATCATCACCGACATATGAAGATCATTATTTTGGGTGCAGGCCGCGTGGGCGAGAGCGTGGCAGAAAACCTGGTCTCCGAACAAAACGACATCACGGTCATTGATCAAGACCCCAGCAAACTGCGTTTGCTTGAAGATCGACTCGACTTGCGCGGGTTGGTTGGCAATGGCATACAGCCCTCTGTCCTGCAAGAAGCCGGTGCTCGAGACGCTGACATGCTCATTGCTTGCGCCAGTTCAGATGAGTCGAACTTGGTGGTCTGCAAGGTAGCGCACGATGTGTTCAACGTGCCCGTCACCATTGCCCGCTTGCGCTCGCCTGAATTCACCGAAGGCAATCCCATTCTCAATAAAACCGGCTTTGCGGTGGATCATGTGATTTGCCCAGAAGAGTCGGTGATGCGTTACATCCATCAGTTAATTGCTTATCCAGAGGCGTTACAGGTCGTGAAGTTTGCTCAAGGACGGGCTAGCTTGATCGTGGCAAGGGCCACGGCTGGTAGTGCCTTGGTGGGCTGCACTATTTCTGAATTTCGTGAGCGCCTGCCGCATGCCGAGATGCGTGTGGTCGCCCTCTATCGAAATGAACTTGAAGTGGAAGCTTCGCCTCAGACCCGAATTGAACCGGGTGACGAGGTCTTTGTTTTGGCCGATTCCAACAAAATTCGCGTGATCTTGGCTGGACTGCATCGTCTAGATAAACCCGTCCAACGTTTGATGATCGCCGGCGGCGGCAAAGTCGGATTGCGTTTGGCCCGAAGTCTGGTGGGTCAGTGTGATGTGAAGATCATTGAAACTGATAAAAAGCGTTGCGAATACTTGGCCAGTCAACTGCCCTCTGACATGATCGTCTTGCATGGCGATGGGGCTGACGAAGACCTGCTGCAAGAAGAAAATGTGGGCGACATGGATTTGTTTTTGGCGCTCACCAGCGATGACGAAGACAACATCTTGTCGGCGATGCTGGCCAAGCGCATGGGCGCACGCCGAGTCATGGCCCTGATCAACCGCAGAGCCTATGCAGACATGATGCAGGGCAGCACCATCGACATTGCCATTTCTCCAGCACACACGGTGATTGGCGAGCTCTTGGCGCACATCCGACGGGGCGAAGTGGCTGCTGTTCACAGCCTACGCAGAGGCGCTGCCGAGGCCATAGAGGGCGTTGCTCGCGGCGACATCAAAACATCGCGCTTGGTGGGACGCAAGGTGCAAGAGATCAAACTGCCTCAAGGGGCTCGTTTAGGCGCCATCATTCGGGGCGAAGGCAAACACACCCAAGTTTTGATGCCACACCACGAAACCATCATTGAGCCTGACGATCATATGGTGATCTTTATTCCCAATAAGCGCATGATTCGTGAAGTGGAAAAGCTGTTTCAAGTCAGCGCCACATTCTTTGGATAAGCATGGTATTTCTGCGCATTGCTCAAGTTCTTGGCGCCATTGTCATGGTGTTTGGATTGACATTGCTGGTTCCCATCGCCGTGTCACATTACTATCAAGACGGCGTTCATGATTACTTTGCTTGGACCTTGTTGCTTGCATTGGTCTTGGGCCTGAGTTTGTTTGGGTTTGGCAAACGCTACGCAAACGGCGTTGAGTTACAAGCCAGGGATGGAATATTGTTGGTAGGCCTGGTTTGGACGTTGCTTCCCTTGTTCGCCAGCTTGCCCATTTGGCTTTACTTTGACCATATTGAACGCCCCATCCGCTTCACTGCGGCTTACTTTGAGGCCGTTTCTGGATTAACCACCACCGGAAGTACCGTGATCAGTGGACTTGATAGCCTAGCGCCCTCGATCAACTGGTGGCGCTGCTTTTTGCAGTGGTTAGGAGGCATGGGCATTTTGGTTTTGGCCGTCGCTATTTTGCCCATGCTGGGCGTGGGTGGGAGTCAATTGTTTAGAGCCGAGGCGTCGGGCCCCTCGAAAGACAGCAAGCTCACTCCTCGCATCACTGAAACAGCCAAAGGGTTGTGGACGATTTATGCCATTTTCTCGTTGCTCTGCGTCACGGCCTATTGGTGGGGTGGCATGTCACCCTTTGATGCCTGGACCCACATGTTCACCACCATGAGTTTGGGCGGGCTTTCTACCCACGACGCCAGCTTTGCTTACTTTCAATCCCCTTTGCTTGAGTGGATTGCGATTGTCTTCATGCTGCTGGCCAGTTGTAACTTTGCCTTGTATTTTTTAGCTTTCGTCAAGCGCAATCCACGCAAAATATTGGAAGACCCAGAATGGCGAGCCTCTGTGGGATTGATGGTAGGTGTGAGCGTATTGATTGCTGGAGTGCTGCTATTCAAGGGCGTGATGCAAGACCCACTCTATGCGCTCAGAGCAAGTTTATTCAACGTGGTGTCAATTGCCTCAACCACTGGTTTTAGCACAGTCGATTACACCCTGTGGCCCATTGTCGCCCCCATTTTGATGCTCATGCTTTCTGGGGTGGCTACCAGTGCAGGCTCAACAGGCGCTGGCATCAAAATGTCTCGGCTGCTGATTTTGCTGAAACAAACTCGGCGCGAAATGAAGGCGGTGATTCACCCTCGGGCTGTACAACCCGTGACCCTTGGAGGGCACCCGGTAGACAACAAGGTGATCTTTGCCGTGCTGGGGTTCATGCTCGTGTACGGAGCCACCATCATTGTGTTGACACTGGTGCTGTTGCTCACAGATATGCCCTTTGACACCGCCCTGACCGCTGTGGTGGCCAGTGTCAACAACATGGGCCCAGGCCTCAATGAGGTGGGGCCGGCGGGCAATTATGGTGGATTGAGCACATTGCAGTTATGGGTGTGCACCTTGGCCATGCTTTTGGGGCGCTTGGAAATTCTCTCGTTTTTGGTGCTGTTCACGCCTGGCTATTGGCGCAAGTAATTCACGCCCTCAACGCCTCAGCTTCATCTGATTGCACACAAAAACAAGAGGCTTGTCGTCCTATCCCAAGAGATAGTGATCTAACAAAAAGGCGGCAAACAACACCGTCAGGTGAATAAGCGAAAAACGAAACGTTTGACGAGCCAGCTCGTCTGAATACTTGCGATACAACTGCCAGGCATAAGCAATAAACCCCAAACTCAACACGGTGGCGATGACCAAATAAAGCCATGAACTCATGCCAAAAATGAATGGCATCAAACAGGCTGCCATGAGCAGCAGGGTGTACAGCAAAATATGAAGCCGCGTGAACTCGTTGCCATGGGTGACGGGCAACATAGGCAAACCTGACTTTCTGTATTCTTCGACGCGATACAGAGCAAGCGCCCAAAAATGAGGGGGCGTCCACAGGAAAATAATCAGAAACAATGTGAGGGCCTCGGCTCCCACATCGCCCGTCATCGCGGCCCACCCCAATACCGGAGGCATCGCCCCTGAGGCCCCACCAATGACAATGTTTTGAGGGGTGAGCGGCTTGAGCACCATGGTGTACACAACGGCATAACCCACAAAGGTGGCAAACGTGAGCCACATGGTTAGCGGATTGACCGCCCAGTACAACAGCGCTGAGCCTGCCGCGCACAGCACCACTGAAAATGCCAACGCTTGTCGATCAGATAACTGCCCCCTGGCTGTGGGGCGCCACGCGGTGCGGCGCATTTTGGCATCGATGCTTTTTTCTACCAGGCAATTAAAAGCGGCGGCGGCTCCCGCAACCAACCAAATACCCAAACTTGCCAGGGCCATGCTGCGCCATTGCAACCAACTGGGCCAGCCCGGCACAGCCAAAACCATGCCAATCAGTGCGCAAAACACGATCAGCTGAATGACCCTGGGTTTGGTCAATGCGTTGTACTGACGAAAAACGGACGTTGTAACCATGTCTGATGTAACCAAAAGGGGCGTCAGTTCTTTGCAGAAATAACCAATAGCTTAAACAGAGGATAGCGGGAGTTCAGATCTTCTCAACCAACCCTCAGGGGAAAACCTCCTTAGGGTTTTCCTTGACTTCTAGATCAGAATTCGCCACTAGAATCATTGACTAATGTCAATAACCACCGCAATAGATGCGGAATGAAGATGAAACAATATTACACGTTTCTTACTGCTGCAGTTTTCGGGCTGGCTTTTCTATCCCCATCACATGCCCAAGACCCCCAGGGTTCTGCCGCTGCTGGAGAGAAAAAAATCGCCATGTGCATCGGCTGCCATGGAATTTCGGGTTACCAATCCAGCTTTCCTGAAGTACACAAAGTCCCCATGATTTCGGGCCAAAGTGCAGCTTACATAGCCACCGCACTCAAAGCCTACAAGAGTGGAGAACGTCGTCACCCTACCATGCGCAGCGTGGCCAAGGGTTTGACCGATCAAGACATGTTGGACGTGGCAGCCTACTACGAGCAACACGGCAAACCCATCAAAGCCCCTGCCGAGCTACCTGCACCGGCTGCGCAGGTGGCCCAGTTGCTTGAAAAAGGCGGCTGCGTGGGCTGTCATGGCAACAACTTCAGCCAACCCGTCTCGCCCGAATTTCCCAAAATTGCCGGTCAACACAAAGATTACTTGTATGTGGCCCTCAAGTCATACAAAGCTGGAAAGCAAGCCGTTTGGGGTCGCGAAAACGCCATCATGACGGGCATTGTTGAACAGTTCAATGCCAACGAGTTGAAGCTCTTGGCTCAGTACTTGGGATCTCAACCTGGCGAGTTAAAAGTCATTCCCCAATCGAAATTTCGCTGATTGTCAGCCGCAGACACGCATACGCATCTCTTGAGGACAAGAAATTGAAACACCTACTCTCTACCGATACCGTTTCAAAAATCGGCATGACTGGCTTGGCCCTGTTGTGCGCGAGCTCGGCTTACGCTGTGAACGATCTGCCTGGCGGACCAGCGGTTCGACAAATGAACCTTCATAACCCCGCAACAGCCGTTGCAGCAGAACAAATTTCGCTGCATTGGATGATGCTTTGGATTTGCTTGGCCATTTTTGTTGCCGTATTTGGTGTGATGTTTTATTCCATTTGGAAACATCGCAAATCTGTTGGCCATCAACCTGCGCACTTTCATGAATCGATCAAGGTTGAAGTGGCATGGACGGTGATTCCTTTCATCATCGTCATCGCCATGGCCTTTCCCGCTACCCGCGCCGTGATTCACCAAAAGGACACCAGCAATGCCGACCTCACAGTTAAGGCAACGGGCTATCAATGGCGCTGGGGCTACGATTACCTCACTGGTGAAGGCGAAGGCATTTCATTTATCTCTTCTTTGGACAACGCTCACCGCGAGTTGTCTAACTCCGGTCAAGTGCAAGGCGCTCCAGACGATTACTTGCTCAAAGTAGACAACCCCTTGGTGGTTCCTGTAGGCAAGAAAGTACGCATCATCACCACCAGTTCCGATGTCATTCACGCGTTTGCCGTTCCTTCTTTCGGCATTAAGCAAGATGCCATTCCTGGGTTTGTGCGTGACACTTGGTTCCGCGCCGACAAGGTTGGCGATTTTTATGGTCAATGCCAGGAACTTTGTGGCAAAGAGCATGCCTACATGCCCATTCACGTGAAAGTACTTAGCGCAAGCGACTACTCCGCTTGGGTTCAACAACAAAAAGCAGCCGCACAAGCTGCCGCTCCCGCCACCGTCGTGGCTTCTGCATCGAATTGATCACGGAGATTTGACACCATGACTGCAGCCCTTCCTCCGAATATCGCTCACGGCAGCGACCACGACCACGATCACGACCATCATCAACCGACTGGTTGGCGTCGCTGGGTTTTTGCCACCAACCACAAGGACATTGGTACGTTGTACCTGTTGTTCTCGTTCGCCATGCTCATGTTTGGGGGCGTGCTGGCACTAGGAATTCGAGCCGAATTGTTTCAGCCCGGCCTTCAGGTGGTCAACCCAGAACTGTTTAACCAATTGACCACCATGCACGGACTGATCATGGTGTTTGGCGCCATCATGCCGGCCTTTGTGGGTTTCGCCAACTGGATGATTCCGCTGCAAATCGGCGCCTCTGATATGGCCTTTGCGCGCATGAATAACTTCAGCTTCTGGCTGATGATTCCTGCAGCTATTTTGTTGGCTGCCTCTTTCTTCATGCCAGGTGGAGCCCCAGCGACTGGCTGGACACTCTATGCACCGCTGACCATTCAAATGGGTCCCTCTATGGACACCAGCATCTTGGCGATGCACATCTTGGGTGCTTCTTCCATCATGGGCTCCATCAACATCATCGTCACCATCTTGAACATGCGCGCACCTGGCATGACCTTGATGAAAATGCCGATGTTTGTGTGGACCTGGTTGATCACCGCTTTCCTGTTGATTGCGGTGATGCCCGTGCTGGCAGGCGCCATCACCATGACCCTGACTGACCGTCACTTTGGCACCACCTTCTTCAACCCTGCCGGTGGTGGCGACCCCATCATGTTCCAGCATATTTTCTGGTTCTTTGGTCACCCTGAGGTGTACATCATGATCCTGCCGGCATTTGGCATCATCAGCCAAATCATCCCGGCTTTTTCACGCAAAAAACTCTTTGGCTATTCGTCAATGGTCTATGCCACTGCATCGATTGCCATCTTGTCTTTCATCGTGTGGGCCCACCACATGTACACCACTGGCATGCCCGTCACCGGTCAGCTGTTTTTCATGTACGCCACGATGCTGATTTCGATCCCAACAGGCGTGAAGGTGTTCAACTGGATCGCCACCATGTGGCGTGGTTCCATGACCTTTGAGACCCCCATGTTGTTTGCGGTGGGCTTCATCTTCGTGTTCACCATGGGTGGCTTCACGGGCTTGATTTTGTCCATGGCTCCCATTGACCTGCAGTTGCAAGACGGTTACTACGTGGTGGCACACTTCCACTACGTGTTGGTAGCTGGCTCTCTGTTTGCCATGTTTGCAGGCTTCTACTACTGGGCGCCCAAGTGGACTGGCGTGATGTACAACGAAACCCGCGGCAAGATTCACTTCTGGTGGACGCTGATTTCGTTCAACGTGACGTTCTTCCCCATGCACTTCTTGGGCTTGGCAGGCATGCCTCGTCGTTATGCCGACTACCCCATGCAATTTGCCGATTTCAACGCGCTGGCTTCGGTAGGTGCTTTCGCGTTTGGTATTGCACAGGTTTATTTCTTCTTCTTCATCATTCTTCCCGCCATGCAGGGCAAAGGTCGCGCTGCTCCGCAACAACCTTGGGAAGCTGCTGAAGGCTTGGAATGGGAAGTGCCATCACCCGCCCCTTTCCACACCTTTGAAACGCCGCCCAAACTGAATGCTGACGCAACCAAAATTGTGGCTTAACCATGGCGCACAACGAACTGCAACGTCGCCATAACCTCCGGCTGGGCTTGATCCTGGCGGGGGTGGCGTTGCTGTTCATGCTGGCCTTGGTGGCCAAGTTGCTTTGGATGTTTGGATAAGTTGATGAACCCAGGTCCTAGCCTAGACAAAAAAACTCTCACCAAACGGTTGATTACCGTTTGCTTGGGCATGTTTGCGTTTGGCTATTTGCTGGTTCCGATGTACCAGGCGTTTTGTGATTGGACGGGGGTCAACATATTGGCCTTGAGCGAGCGCGAAGCCCCTGGCTCAATGAACAACCGTGCCGCTCCAAGCAACACCCAAATTGATACCTCACGACGCATCACCGTGGTGTTTGACACCAATGTACGCGGGCCATGGCAGTTTGCACCTGCCCAACGCAGCATTCAAGTACACCCAGGTGAATTGGCCACCGTGATGTTTGAATTTCAAAATGTTCAAGACCGCACCATGTCTGCACAGGCCATTCCCAGCTATGCCCCGATGCAGGCCAGTCAATACTTCAACAAACTGGAATGTTTTTGTTTCAACGAATACACGTTGGCACCAGGTGAGAAGAAGGAATGGCCCTTGGTGTTTTACATCGACCCCAAAGCGGTCAAAGATTTGAACACCATCACGCTGTCCTACACCTTTTTTGAAGTGGGTGCAGCCATTCCCAAAGCGGCCAGCGTCAAACCTGTTGATGTAGGAGTGCGTGGATCATGAACGCCCCTGCTTCAAACAAACGATCCCTGTTCAGGGCTTTCGTGATGGTCGCCTGGTCATTTTTTGGCATTCGCAAGGGTGCCGAACACCAAAAAGATCTGGAAGCAGTTACCCCATTGCAAATCGTGGTGGTGGGTGTGGTTTCTGGATTGCTATTTGTGATGCTTCTGGCCACCGTGGTCAGTTGGATCGTTCCGAATTAAGCAGGAGAGCGATATGAGTACAACGCACGCCCATGGTCAAGCACCCCATTACTTTGTGCCCGGGCCGTCTAGCCACCCCTTTACGGCAGCCGTCGGTTTGTTTTTTGTGATGCTGGGCGCTGGCATGTGGATCAACGATGTCAGTTGGGGACCCTACTCCCTGGTGCTGGGTCTGGCCATTTGGCTCATGACCCTGTACCGCTGGTTTGGCGACGCTATTTCAGAAAGCGAACACGGTCAATACAGTGACCGCATCGACCGCTCATTTCGCTGGAGCATGAGTTGGTTTATCTTCTCTGAAGTCATGTTTTTTGCTGCCTTCTTTGGCGCCCTATGGTGGGCTCGCACCATGGCGTTACCCATGTTGGGCAACGAAGTGCACGATGTTCTTTGGCCTGGCTTTGAAGCCGTCTGGCCTAGCGTTGCAGCAGGTGCAACCGCTTCTCCTGCTGGCATCATCGAACCCTTCAAAACCATGGGGCCCTTCTGGCTACCCACCATCAACACAGCCTTGTTGTTGACCTCGGGCGTGACCATCACCATTGCTCACCATGCCTTGCGTGAAAACCATCGAAGCAAAACCATTGCTTTCATGTGGGCCACCGTGGCTTTGGGCACTGTGTTTTTGTTTTTGCAAGGTTACGAATACGTTCACGCATACCAAGACCTGAACCTGAAACTGTCTTCAGGCATTTATGGCTCGACCTTCTTCATGTTGACCGGCTTTCACGGCTTTCACGTGATGATGGGAACCCTGATGTTGTTGGTGATTACCTTGCGCTTGCAAAAGGGTCATTTCACAGCTGAACGCCACTTTGGATTTGAGGGTGCCGCTTGGTATTGGCACTTTGTCGATGTGGTGTGGTTAGGACTGTATGTGTTGGTCTACTGGCTGTAAGCACACACATAGCCAACCATTAAAAAAACCGCCTTCGGGCGGTTTTTTTAAGAACCCACGACAATGCCAGTGGGTTGAATCAAATTGAGCACATACATCAACATGAGCAACACAAACAAGGCGACCGAAAGACCAATGCGCCAAGCCAACGCTTTGGCCATGTGGTTAGATTTGTGTAGTTCGGGTTTGCCACGAATCATGAAAAAACCGGCAACCGCCAAGGCACCTACGATGGCAATGAATGCCAGTCCAATGATGATTTTCACGATGCCCCCGTTTGAACTGCTGATGTGATGAGCATCAAATATACGCGATTCAATCGAACCTGGTGGTTTTTGTTGGCCGTGACGATGTTGGTCTCGGGAGTGACCGCTCGCTTAGGCATTTGGCAAATGAGTCGCGCCGAGCAAAAAGAAACCATTTTTGAACAGCAACAGGCTCAGGCCTTGTTGCCCGCACTGGGCAACGATGATGTGTTGCGTGCTTTGTCGGTTGATTCAGGCTTGTATCGATCGGTCAACCTTCAAGGTCAGTGGTTGGATCAATACACCATTTACCTAGACAACCGAACCATGGATCAACACAGCGGTTTCTTTGTGGTCACACCTTTGTTGCTGGCCCCAGGAAGGGCTGTTTGGGTACAGCGTGGCTGGGTGGCGCGCGACACTGTGCGCAGTGCTTATTTACCGCCAATCACCACCCCCACAGGCACCGTCAACGTGGTGGGCCGATGGGTATTGCCCCCTTCCAAACTGATGGAACTGGCGTCGCCTACGGAAAACCCTGATGTGAACTTCCAACGCCTGCGTGCCAATGTAGACTTGCAGGAGTTTCAAACAGAGACTGGGCTTCAATTATTGGCAACCGTGTTGCAAACACATGGCCCAGAAGACGGGCTGAGCCGTCGCTGGCCTTCTGCTCTGTCTGGATCCGCCAAAAACTGGGGCTATGCATTTCAGTGGTTTGGTTTGTCTGCCTTGTGCGCGGGGCTTTTTATTTGGTTTCAAATTTTGAAAAAACGTCCTCACCATGGTTGAACCCACTTCATCGTCACCCCAGCAACCGCTGGGCATGACCATATACAACCTGCCCTCACCTGAAGAAACCATGGTCGATGGCCAAGCGCGCACACGCAAAGGTCGGTTGATGTTGATGTTGGTGGTACTGATTTGCGCCGCCCCCATCCTGGCGTCTTATTTCACTTTTTACGTGGTCAAACCTGGTGGCGGTCGTCAATATGGTGATTTGATCGAACCCGTGCGCCTGTTACCCAGTTGGAACGC
>JBEDMU010000006.1:0-7939 GCA_041170945.1 Pseudomonadota bacterium | reverse complement strand
GCCACTCGGTGCATGTTGAACAACTCGGGCGACAAGCGCATGGTCATTTTGCGGTTTTCGAGCATGTAGCTCACGCCACTGGGAACACGCAGGTTGTCTTCAAGCACGTAATACTCGCCTGAACCATTGGGCTGCGCCGCACGCACGATATCAATGCCTGAAATATGCGAATAAATGCCACGCGGCACATCGACACCCACCATCTCGGGACGAAATTGCGCGTTATTGACAACCTGCTCGCGAGGAATAACCCCCGCCTTGAGAATGTCTTGATCGTGATAAACGTCGTGAATAAACCGGTTGAGGGCTGTGACACGCTGTGCCAAACCGGCTTGCAAAAATGTCCACTCTTGGTGCGGAATGATGCGCGGCAACAAATCAAACGGAATGAGTCGCTCGGTGCCTGTGCCATCTTCATCTTTGTCACCGTACACCGCAAAGGTAATGCCAACTCGTCGAAAAATGACTTCTGCTTCTTCGCGCATGCCCTTGAGGGTTTCGGGCGGTTGCTGACGCAGCCACTGGTCGTAAGCTTGGTAGTGCGTCCGCAACTCACTGGGATCGGTCTTTCCCGACCAGTTCTTGTACATCTCATCGAAACCCATGTTGGCAACCTCCTGAACCCATAGGTAGCAAGAAGCATACCTGCCCTACCCCTTCAGTTTCTTGACATAGGTAAATGAGCCTGCGGATGCCAGGAGCGTTTTCGCCGCTCGCGCTCAGATTCGGTGCGCCAAGGCTGCGCACTGTCAAAGTGCAGAGCACCAGTGTGGGGCGTAGCCCACCAAGGTATGTTCATCAAATCCCATCGTTGGGTGACCTCCGTATGTGGATGGCCATATCGGTTGTCGTGCCCAGCTTGTACCCACACCTGTAGGGGTCGAAGCGCCTGCATCCACTTGACCCCCGATGAAGTGTGGCTGCCATGATGCCCGGCCACCATCAGGTCGACGGGCGATAGGTCTTGCATGTCGACCAGACGGTCCTCAACAGACACACCCGCATCACCCGACAACATCATCGACCCATATGGGGCATTCAAGGCCTGCACGTGCAAAACACATGAACGATCGTTATCGTCTAGTTGGTCGCTTCTGAGGTCGTGCAGACTGGGGTAAATGAAACGAAAACGCACACCATCCCAATCCCATGTGGTGCCAGCCAAGCAAGGGGTGGCTTGTGGCAAGTTGAACGAGGTCCATAACCTCACATCTGGCCATGCTTGCTGAATATGCGGCCAACCACCCGCGTGATCGTTGTCGGCATGACTGAGCACTACGGCATCGGGAATCAGCCCCTGTGCCTTGAGGCTTGGAACCATGACCGATTGCGCTGCACTGCCCCCACTGGGATATGACGCTGCGGTATCGTAAATAAGGCCGTGATGTCGGGTTTGAATCCAAAGTGCGCTGCCTTGTCCAATTTCCCAAGCCACTACCCTAAACTGGCCCCAATCTGGAAGCGGTGCGCGCCACAACAACCAAGGCAGCACCCACGTGGCAGCCCATAAGCGCCAAACCACCGGACCTGGCAATGAAGCCAACACCATGCCTGCCGTCGCCCAAAGCACCAGCCACCATGGAGGAACGCTGACCATCCAAGCACCTGTAGGCGCTGCACTGATCCATGACAGCCAGTCAATCAGACCCTGAGCCACCCGCTCAGCCAACGTCCAACATGGCGTTATCAAGACGCCCAAAAAAGTCAGTGGCAACACGCCAAAGGTGATCCACGGCACTGCAAACAAATTGGCCACTAGGCCCAACAAGCTCACCTGCCCCATCAGCCACGCAGTCAAGGGCGCAAGTGCAAAGGTCATGAGCAACTGCATGCGCAATACCGAGGCCCCATAGCGCAGCATTTGTAGCCATGTCCAATTCCACGGCACCTCACCTTCCACTTGCGTCAACAACATGGCCACCGCCACAAAACTCAACCACAGACCAGCTGACCACAAGGCCCAGGGATCCCAGACCAACACGCCTACCAAGGTAGCCGCCCACACCACAGGCCAGGGCCAAGGCCGCTTGAGCGAACGCAAGACACTGAAGATGGCCAACATCATCCATGTGCGTTGGGCTGGCACCCCCCAGCCCGCCACATGTGCATAAAACAGGGCCAAGGCCATGCCTGCCCATAGTCCGACTTTCGGTGCATCAACCCGTCGCGCGGCACCGATTCGCTGACCCAACCAGCGCCACCCGCCACCCAAGACTTTTTGTGCAAGCCATGCAAACAAGGTGACATGCATTCCCGACACCGAAATCAAATGAGCAATACCGGTACGCCGGTACACCTCCCACTCTTCGGCATCTATTGCCCCTTGCTCGCCTATCAATAGTGCAACCATCAGGGCCTGTGCTTCGGATGCGGGCACATGTTGCTGCAAGCGCTGCATCAACCATTGCCTGACGCCCAAAATCCAGCGATCGGTTGTAGCGCCTTTAACCGACCGATTGAATGCGGTGTCAACCACCTGCCCCTGACCCACAAGGCCTTCACGCACCGCATACACATGGCCATCATTGAGGCCCGGATTCATGGCCACATGCAAGGGCTTTAAGCGCAAGACCATTTGCCATCGTTGAGCAGCTTGCACCTCAAGACCGGTGCGGTCGCTGACGCGAATACGCATGCCATTGCTTGTTTGCCATTCACGCCCTTCGTGGCGAATTTTTTCAACTGCCAAAATCCATTGGCCTATACCGGCTCGATGTTGGGGCAAGCTGTCAATGACCCCCTGCACTTGAACGGTTTCGGTGCGTTGAACCGATTGACTCGCCCATGTCTGATTCAGTTGAAGCACCTGCCATTGTGTCCAGCCCCAACCCAGCAAGACACCGCTGATGGCGCTGCATGCGATCCACACCCCACGGGTGCCCCTATGAAGGCAGCCATGACCCTTGATCACCCACAGGGCCCACAAGCAAAAGCCGCCCATCAAGCCGGCCCATATCCAGCCCACCGAAGCAGAACCAGACTGCCACAAGGCAATGGCCACACCCAGCACAAACGCAAACATCCAAACCAGCATGTTGCGATGTTCCTAAAATAGGGGCTGAATAAACTTTCAAGGACTCCTGCCATGAGCTCAATTCGTGAAAAATTGACACAACTGGGTATTGAATTACCCCCCGTGTCTGTGCCTGCCGCTGCCTATGTGCCTTTTGTGCGCACCGGTAACCTGGTGTTTTTAAGTGGCCACATTGCCAAGCAAGAAGGCAAACCTTGGGTAGGCCAACTGGGCAATGGCATGACTGTCGCCGAAGGTCAACAAGCTGCTCGCAGCGTAGCCATCGACTTGATGGGTACGCTGGCTGCTGCAGTGGGTGATTTATCTCGCGTCAAGCGCATTGTCAAAGTGATGAGCTTGGTCAATTCGTCACCCTCTTTCACTGATCACCACTTGGTCACCAATGGATGCTCAGAATTGTTGGTTCAAGTGTTTGGTGACAAGGGAGCACACGCCCGCAGTGCATTTGGAGTGGCGCAATTGCCCTTGGGCGCTTGTGTAGAAATTGAGCTGATTGCCGAAGTCGAGTAAGACGGCTGTATACAATACTGGAACGGGTATGCAACCCTCCAGTATTGTTTTTTCAGGTATTGATTCATGAATGCACCAGCTCACGTTCCTCCGGGTCCTTTTTTGACACACATGCCCATCGGCTCGTTTGCCATGGTCATGGGCATGTCAGGTCTGTCATTGGCCTGGAGTCGGTTGGGACACACAGGCTTCATGCCTGAGCTTTCTCACGCCATCTCTGTTGGCGTAGGCGTGTTTGCCATGACTGTTTTTGCTGTGCTGTTGGCCATATACACAGCCAAGTGGTCACGCAATCACAAACTGGTTTACGACGAGTGGCAACACCCAGTCAAGTCGGGCTTCTTCGCCGCTGTTTCGATTTCGTTTGCACTGCTGGGTGCAGTTTCTACCGTGCATTTCCCCGCGCTGGCCATGCCTTTGTGGGGCACCGGTGCCCTGCTTCAGGTGGTAGCCATGATCATGGTTCTCAACGCATGGATGCACCGTGAAACCCTGCAACCCGTACACGCCACCCCAGTTTGGTTTATTCCCGCGGTGGGCAACGTGGTCATGCCTTTGGCTGGTGTCAAGTTGGGCATGATAGAAGTGTCGTGGTGGTTCTTTGGGGTGGGCATGTTGTTTTGGTTGGTGTTGCTCACCATCGTGATGCACCGATTGCTATTTGTGCAGCCCCCTTTGCCCGCTCGCTTGATGCCCACGTTATTCATTTTCTTGGCGCCACCTGCGGTTGGTTTTTCTTCTTGGCTGTTGCTCACGGGTCAAGCCCAGCCATCGGCCATTCCTTTGGATATGTTTGGTCAGCTGCTGTATGGGCTGGCATTCTTTTTTGTGATCTTCTTGCTGTCGCAAGTGCATCGATTTGCCAAGCTGCCCTTCTTCATGTCTTGGTGGGCTTTTGGCTTCCCGTCTGCCGCCTTCACCTCTGCCAGCCTGTTGTATGGTCAAGTGGTTCCCGGCGCTTGGGTGATTCAATGGGTGGGGCTTGTAGCAGTGGCCGCCACGTCGCTCTTGATCTTGTTTTTAACGTTGCGCACCTTCATTGCGATTGTGCGCAACGAACCTCAGTTCATCGATTGAACCGCTGTCTGTTGAGCGGCACAACAGGATTGGCCCAAACGTCATACGCATGGGCGTGAAATAAGCCTCAAAACCTCGAGTTTTGGGGCTTTTTGCTTTTTGCCAGCACGCGTGATGGGGCACCATGCAAAGGCATGAAACGGGCCAACCATCATCTTCCATTCCAACCTTTTGTCTACAACAGAATCTTGCTTTGCAGCATGGCTCATGTGCTGGGCTGGATTTGGTGTTGGGTGTGTTTTGGCTCATCAGTTTCTTCGCTGTGCTGGGCAATCTTTACCTCTGCATTGGTGGTTTTGTCTCGCATCGACTTGAAGCACATGTTGCTTCCCGATGCCATCACCCTGCCCCTGCTCTGGTTGGGTTTAATCTTTAGCGACATGGGCTTCACGCATGCCACACTGAGCCAATCGATGTGGGGGGCTGTCATGGGTTACAGCCTATTTTTTGGCATGAACGTTGCATACCGATGGATACGTGGCATCGATGGCCTTGGCTTGGGTGACGCCAAGTTACTGGCTGCTTTGCTGGCCTGGCTAGGCTGGCAAACCATTCAACCTTTGATTCTGCTGGCTTGCAGCAGCGCACTGTTCACCAGTTTGACGCTACGTTTGATGTACAAAAAGCATGAATTGCGCATCCCTTTTGGCCCACATTTGGCTCTTGCAGGCGCTGTGATGATGATGCGGTGGGCATGACATGTTGCCCAAAGAAAAACGGCTTAGATCTTGCGAACTAAGCCGTCTTAAACAGATGGTCGGCGTGGCGGGATTCGAACTCGCGACCCCTTGCACCCCATGCAAGTGCGCTACCAGGCTGCGCTACACGCCGAAGCATTCAATTATATACCGTTTCGGGGGCTTTCTACTAGCAAAAGGTCGCGCACCTTGATGAGTTCGTCACGCAGTTCGGCGCAATCGATCGATGGATAAGCGTCTTGAGTTAGCACAGACAGATCGGTTTGCTGCAGATTCAATGATTCAACACCCCAACGGCGTGCTTCTCGGTCACCGTCGGCCAGTTCATCTAAACGCGTGCGTGCGCCCTGAATGGTGAATCCTTGGTCGTACAACAAATCGCGAATGCGACGAATCATCAACACCTCATGGTGTTGGTAATACCGACGGTTGCCTGCCCGCTTGACTGGCCGCAACTGCGTAAACTCTTGCTCCCAGTAGCGCAACACATGTGGCTTGACCGCACACAAATCGGCCACTTCACCAATGGTGAAGTAGCGCTTGGCAGGAATGGGCGGCAACTTAATAGGAATCATGATTCGTGGATGACTGTACCCGACATGACTTGGTCTTTGAGTTTGGGGCTGGCATGAAAGGTAACCACCCGACGCGCAGAAATAGGCACCTCTACCCCTGTTTTGGGGTTGCGCCCTGGCCGAGACGATTTGTCACGAATTTGAAAATTGCCAAACCCAGAAATTTTGACTTCTTGACCCTGAACCAAGCGTTCTAAGATGAGGTCAAAAAACGCATCCACCATGTCTTTGGCTTCACGCTTGTTTAAGCCAATTTGGTCGTAAAGCAAATCTGCCAACTGTGCCTTGGTGAGCGTTGGGGTTTCAATGGAGTCAAGTGCGATGGGCATAAAAGGCTCCAACAGTTAGGCTCGAACAGTGGCGGCAACTGCTTGTTGCAACGACTGCATCACTTGTGACATGGCGGCTTCAACTTGCGTATCGGTCAAGGTAGCTTTGCCGTCACCCCATACCATTCGAATGGCCACGCTCTTCTTGCCTGAATCGTTGGCTTGGGTGGGCCGGTAAATGTCAAATACCGTGACTTGTTGCAGCGGCAGTTCAGCACCACAGGCACGCACTGCTTGAACCAATGCGTCGTGGGTCACTGTGTCAGAAACCCACACCGCCAAGTCGCGCTCAGCCAAAGGATGTTTGGGCACTTCAGTGAATGAGGGAAGCGAACGGTTGAGCACGGCATCGAGCTCAAGTTCGAACAACACCGGTGCTTTGCTCAACCCATAACTTTGACGCCAACGCGGATGCAATTCACCCACATGACCCACCACGCGGCCGGCCAGTTCAACAGCGGCACAACGACCTGGGTGCATGGCAGGATGCTGCGCAGGAACAAACTTGGCCTGCACAGGGGCCAGTAGCGCTTCCAAGTCGCCTTTGACATCGAAGAAATCAACCCCTCGATCTGCTTGCCCCCATTGGGTCGGCACCACAGGACCATAAGCCAAACCTGCCACCCGCTGAGGCTGATATACCCCGGCCACGGTGGTGTCGCTGTCAACCACCGAGTCGTCTTTAAAAAACACACGACCCAGCTCAAACACACGCACCTGCTGCGCTTGGCGATCAAGGTTGAATTTGAGTACCGACACCAGACTGCCCAACAAGCTGGAACGCATGACGCTGAGTTGGCTGGCAATTGGATTGAGCAATTTGATGGGATTGGTGTTACCCGCCAAATCGCGTTCCCATGCCTCTTCAACAAAGCTGAAGTTGATGGTTTCTTGGTAACCCAGGCCTGCCAAACTGCGACGCAGGGCAAAGGGGCCTCGACGATTTTCGGCACGCAATCGGGGCGTGATAGGTGCTTGCGGTGGCGTAAAGGGCAAGCGATTGAACCCAATCATGCGCGCCACTTCTTCGATGAGATCTTCTTCGATTTGTAAATCAAAACGATCGGCAGGCGGTGTGACAGTGAGCACATCACCTTGTCGCTGCACTTGCAAACCCAAACGCTCAAAAGAACTGATGCAATCTTCGGCACTGACTGGCATGCCAATGATTTTTTCGGCACGCGACAAACGCAGCGACACGGGCAAACGCTTGGGCAGCTGCATCACTTGATCTTGCATGGGGCCAGCAGAACCGCCACAAATATCAAGCACCAACTGGGTAATGCGCTCTAAATGCAATACCGTGGATTCTGCTTCTACGCCTCGCTCAAAGCGATGGGCTGCGTCAGTAGAAAAACCATAGCGACGTGTGCGCCCTGCAATAGCCGCTGGCCACCAGAAGGCGGCTTCCATGAAGATGTTTTGGGTGCTGTCAGACACGGCAGTGGCATCACCCCCCATGATGCCCGCCAAAGACTCTACTGCCTGCTCATCGGCAATGACGCCCACCTTGGAGTCGAGGGTGATGGTTTGTCCGTTGAGCAACTTGAGCTGTTCGCCTTCGCGTGCCCAACGCACTTGCAAGCCACCATGAATTTTGGCCAGATCGAACATGTGTGAAGGACGACCCAACTCGAACATGACGTAGTTGGAAATATCGACCAATGGAGATACCGGGCGCTGACCACAGCGCTGCAAACGCTGCACCATCCATGC
>JBEDMU010000005.1:0-2507 GCA_041170945.1 Pseudomonadota bacterium | reverse complement strand
ACCCATTGAGTTGCCCATGTGGGGCTTGTTGGTGTTTTATGCGCTAGCAGCCAGTGTATGGACGGTGGCCTTATGGATGAAAGGTTTACAAGGCCTACACGCTCACGAAGCTGGAGTGTTTACTATTTTTTTGCCTTTGACAGCAGCCGGGTTTGGCGTGGTCTTTTTAAACGAAACCATGTCCCTCAATCAACTGTTGGCTTTTGGAGTGGCATTGGCCAGTGTGGTGCTGATTAGCTTCAGGCAGGCGGCAGGCAAAACAAGCCTGTTGGATGGGTAATTCCCATCCAAAGCGCCCAAGCCGATACTCCCAACAACACGGCTCCCGCCAAACGTACCGCCCACTTGCCATCGCCTGTGCGCTTGCCTTGACGCAGCAATGCCCACGCCCCAGCCGTCATGCCAACTCCGCTACCAATGGCAAACACCGCCATGATCAGGCCACCCTGCCATGCAGTGGCTGACATAGAGGCCACCAGCAGCGCTGAGTAAAGCAAACCACATGGTAAAAAAGTCCATAGCATGCCCACGACCAAAGGAGACGCCACGCCCCAGCGCTGAAAGGTGGGACCCAATCGACGCCACAGTTGCTGACCCCAACCGTCGATGACACGCGGTTGCTCACCTTTGTAAAGCAACCACATCCCGAGCAACATGGCCGCCACATGAAACATGCTCCACAACGGTCTCACCACTTGGCTTTGTCCTGCCATCCAGGCCATGAACTCAACCGAACCCGCAACAGCAGCTCCCAACAGCGAGTACCCCATGAGCCGCCCTGTTTGAAACAAACCCATGCGCGAAGCAGGCACAGGTGCCTGTGGCTGCGTACTCATGCGGCACACCCCAGCACAGGCAGCCGAGCACATGGCCACGCAATGTGGGCCTCCGACCAGGCCCATGACAAAAGCGGTGATGAGTAGGGTTTCGTTCACAGAACGCGAGAATAACGCTGAACGTTACGCGCGTTTTGCAAATACTTGTCAAAGGCCATGGCAACCAGTCGAACCATGAACCACCCGGTTTCGGTCACAAACACACCTTGCGGGGTGATTTCAACCAGACCATCGTCGACCATGCCTTGCAAATCGTCAATTTCGCGAGCAAAGTATTCACGCGCATTAACCAACCAAGCTTGGCCAAAAGACTCAAACAACAATTCGCCTGCACACATGATGGATGCAATGGCTGCACGGCGCACCATGTCGTCGCGCGACAAAATCAGGCCACGTTCGACGGGCAAGTGGTTGTTGTCTAGAGCCGCATAGTAATCGTCAAGCGTTTTGGCGTTTTGGCTGTAAACAGCGCCCACCATGCCAATGGAAGACACACCCAAACCAATCATGTCGCTATCGGGTTGGGTGGTATAGCCTTGAAAATTGCGATGCAGCAAGCCTTTTTTCTTGGCTACCGCCAGGGCATCGTTGGGCAATGCAAAGTGATCCATGCCAATGTACTCATAGCCTTGGGCGGTGAGCATTTCAATTCCCATGGACAACATATGCAACTTATCGCCCACAGGTGGCAAATCGGCTTCTGCAATTCGGCGCTGTGCCTTGAATCGACTGGGCAAATGAGCGTAGCCATAAACCGCAATGCGATCGGGACGCAACTGACCAATGGTTTCTAGGGTTTTGCGGAAACTGACCGTGGTTTGCAACGGCAAGCCATAAATCAGGTCAACGTTGATGGATTCAAACCCCAAGCGTCGGGCTTCTGCCACCAAGTCAAACACCTGCTGAGCAGGTTGCACACGGTGAACCGCCTGCTGCACACACTCATCAAAATCTTGAACCCCAAAACTCAGGCGATTGAAGCCCATGATTTGCAAAGCCGCCAAGCGCTCGGCAGTGACGGTGCGAGGATCTACCTCGACAGATACCTCGGCATCTGGGGTCAACTCGAACACCGAACGAATTTTGCCCATGACCCGAGCCAGTTCGTCATCAGATAAGAACGTGGGGGTGCCACCACCAAAGTGCAACTGGGACACTTTTCTGCCAGTTCCCAGGGCTTTGACGTTCAAATCGATTTCCCGATCAAGATAGTCAAGATAACGGGTACCCCACTCTTTGTGGCGTGTGACTATTTTGTTACAGCCGCAGTAATAGCAAAGCGACTCGCAGAACGGAATATGGACATACAGCGACAGTGGCTGGCGTGCCGTACCCTGACGACAACCGGACAAAGCCTGGACATAGTCGTTTTCGCTGAACTGGTCGTGAAAGCGATCGGCCGTGGGATACGACGTATAACGCGGCCCGCTAACGTTGTAGCGGGTCAATAATTCTTCGGTAATGGTTGCTGCAGTCATAATCGGTCTTAAAATAGCTTTCAAGTCTTGCACGGGTTTGCAGATTTTCGCTTGATATGAGTCAATCGACAACCCGAGCAACCCGCCAGTTGGCCAGTTTTTGACCGGCATCAGATTTGCAACATTTTGACATGACCCTAACCCACAGCCCGATTGCTTGCTCCAGTTGTGCTCTGCGAGACATCTGCCTTCC
>JBEDMU010000004.1:0-4913 GCA_041170945.1 Pseudomonadota bacterium | reverse complement strand
GGGGTGTTGTGCTTGCCAAAGATAAGCCTTCCAATGGGTATTCCACATCATGAGTCTCTCGGAATTTCTCGCATCACTTCAGCGACAGAGGTGCGACCCTCTTCAACATGGCGCATGGCCTCGTCCATCAAGCTGGATACCCCTTCCTGGCGCAATTGCTGGCGCCAATCCTCAAGCCGCATGCCATCGGCGTATGCCTCGCGCAGTTTTCGATTCATGAATAGGGACTCAAAAACACCGATGCGTCCTTTGAGCCCCGTATGTTGGCAAAGCACGCATCCTGTGGCATGACAACTGGTACAAAAGGTTCGCACCAGGCGTTGTGCCAACACGGCTTGCAAGGAGTTGGCCAAAGGGTCACGTTGAATACCCAATTTTTCAAGACGCCATAGGGCTGAAGCAGCATCGTTGGTGTGCAAAGTAGTCAAAACCAAGTGTCCTGTCATGGCGGCTTCTACGGCCATGGAGGCGGTTGCATGATCGCGAATTTCCCCAACCAACATGACGTCTGGGTCTTGTCGCAAAAAGGCTCTTAAGGCGGTTTGAAAGGTCAGTCCCGCTCTTTCATTGACCTGAACTTGCGTCACCCCATCGATGGACTGCTCGATAGGGTCTTCGATGGTTAAGATGTGGCGTGATGATTGGTGTAATTCTCGAAGCAATGCGTACAGGGTCACCGATTTTCCAGAACCGGTTGGGCCTGTCACCAACACCAGACCTTGCGGCTGAGTCAGCAATTCGCGCAGTTGCATCAATGCAGCAGGTTGAAGACCCAAATCGTGGAGTCGTTGCAATTGACCGCTCGATTGCACCACTCGCAGCACGATGTTTTCGCCGTAGGTGGAGGGCAATGTGCTCACCCGCAATTCCACACGCTGACCCAGAGCGGAACCAGCAGAAGTCATCCAGTATCCGTCTTGGGGCTGCCGCTTTTCTGCGATGTCTATGCCGGCCATGGCCTTGATGCGGATGGGCAATGCCTCGGCAATCAAGCTGGGAGGCGGGGGTTCTTGGGTGAGCAAGCCATCGATGCGCATGCGAATGCTCAGACCCTCTCGCCACGGATGAATATGGATATCGGATGCCTGCTTTTGAATAGCGCGTTCTAGCAATTGCTGCAAATAGCGCGCTGTAGGCCCCTCGACCAGCGAATGACCAGTCCGTTCGGAAACAGGAGCCAACTCTGGGTGTGCGGGGTGTAAGAGCAATGAAGAAGCCATGCCTTGATCTTGCGCCAATCAAGGGATCTGCAGCGTTCAATACATTCAGATATGCAGCACGCCTGTCGACTAATGCCGAAAACCAGCGACAAAAATCAGGCGCTGGCTTTGCGACTCAATTGCGCCACGTAGTGGGTGGCATCTGGGGGGATGCCTTTTTGTTGACTTTCCCAGATCATGCGTCCCAGTTCGTCCATGGCGACATGGTGGGCGTTGTGCAGCGAGTCGAGTTTGGCGGTCAGTGCTTCAATGGCGGCTCGCACGCCGGGCGGTTGATCAATCGAGCATTGCTCACTGATACTCAAGTGCATAGACAAATGCAAGAATGGGTTTTCTTGACCTTCAGGTGCAGCAGTTCCGATAGCAGCAATGGCAGCCGGCTCATCAGCTAGGGTGGCGTGGTATTCGGGATGCTCGCGTATCCATGCGGCCGCCAGTGCTTCAATGGCTTCCATGGGGCTGGAATCGTTCATTTTGCGATAGGCCCCACAGAAAAAACGGCGTACATCAATTTGATTGGGTGTAAACATGATGAATAGCCTACACCGATCCTACAAACCCGTGTTGTCGCCACGCCTCAAAGGCCACAATGGCTGCTGCATTTGACAAGTTGAGGCTGCGCTGATCAGGGCGCATGGGAATGCGCAATCGACGCTCTGGCTCGAACTGTTGGAGCAGGTCGGTTCCAAGCCCTGCTGTTTCTCGCCCAAACACCCAAGTGTCTCCAGGTTCAAAGGCACATTCAAAAGCCGATTTGGAACCTTTGGTGGTAAATGCAAATTGGCGATGCTGGGCTCCATGCTTCTGCATGTATGCCTGCCAGTTGTCGTGAACGAGAACCTGGGCAAACTCATGGTAGTCCAACCCGGCTCGCCGCAGTTGCTTGTCGTCCATGTCAAATCCCAAGGGTTTGACCAGATGCAATTGGATTCCTGTGTTGGCACACAAGCGAATGATGTTGCCTGTGTTGGGAGGGATTTCAGGTTGAACCAGAACGATATGAAACATGATGATCTCGGAATGTCCCAAATTGTCCATGATTTGGAGCACTGGGAGCGGGTGTACGCGCCAGGGTCAAAGCCCAAATGTGTGTGTAGCCCACTTTGACCAATGCATGGGCTGCAGCGGTGAGGGTGGCCCCTGTCGTCAAGATGTCATCCACCAAGAGAGCATGGGTATTCGCTTGGGAAGGCAGCAAATGCTCGGGATGATGTCCTACAAAGGCTTCGTTCACGGCGCGCCATCTTTCTTGGCGTGATAAATGGTGTTGCGCCACGTTTACCTGCGGCCTCTTAGAAAGTGTGTGACGCAACCACGGCCCTGTTGTCACCCCCTGACGTTGCAACCAATTTTGGGTGCTGTTGATCAGCAAAGCGATGGGGTCGTAGCCTCCGCGCTGCGCCCAGCGCGCAGGGGTTTGGGGCATCCCTATCCAGTTCCATTGCGCCGCTTTTGCGTGGTCGTTGAGCAAGGCTTGCCCCATCAGCTGCCCCCAAGCATGGCTCCATCCAAGGTCTTGGCTGAGTTTGAAGCGACCAATGGGATGTTTCCATGGCCAATCAAACGACAAGGCGCATGTATGCCCCTGAATAACGGCAGACAGCCGAGGATCCAGTAGCGCCTTGGATGGAAGAAGTTGCCAGGTTTGCTCGCAGTTCACGCACCAAGGCAATTCCCGCTGGCGAACCGGCCAAGCATGACAAATTGGGCATTGAAAGACCCAATGTCGAAGCATCACCTTCATTCTCCTTAGAATGCAAGACATGCAGTCGATGTTGCCTTTTTTGTTGATCTATGAGCCGACCTCCTGACCTAGACGTGGCCGCGGCGCGCCAATATTTCACGCAAAACGCCCATGTTTCGTCGTGGTTGCACGATGAGGTGTCTCGCCGCATGTCTCAAAGGTTGCTTTGTTTGCGTAAGTTGCCGCGGCTTTGGGTCGATTGGGCAGAAGCTTGCGGCGGAGCCAGCAGCGTAGATGCGCCTAGCCAGTTGTTAGGCCCCCAAACTCCCCTTCAACAAATCATGGCATCGTCTGAACCATCGGCAGAGTTGCTTTGGTCAAATTTGCAGTTGCATGTGGCGCAAGAGCCCATGGCATGGATTCACGCTTGGCATGAATTGCTGGCAGACGGTGGCATGGTGATGTTTTCGACTTTGGGCCCTGATTCATTTGCGCAATTGCGCCGCATGTATCAGACCATGGGCTGGGGCAGTCCTTGCCAGTCGTTTACTGACATGCACGACTGGGGCGACATGATGGTGGAGTGCGGTTTTTCTGAGCCAGTCATGGACGTTGAACACATCGTCTTGACCTATTCATCTGCACAAGCTTTGTGGCTTGATTTGCGCACCTTGGGTCGCAATGCCTCTGTACATCGATTGGCAGGTTGGCGTACGCCTGCATGGAAGCAAGCCTGGATGGATGCTGCCAATCAACAACTTAGGCCCAGCCCGCATGAGCCTTTGCAGTTGACCCTTGAAATCATTCAAGGACACGCCATCAGAGGCCAAGAAAAAGCGCCCATGCAAGAAGAAACCCATATTGATCTTCAACGCATGCGGCGCATGCTCAGGGGCCGTTAAGCTTTGGCTAAATCGGCACGCGTGGTGAACGCGTCAGAGAAGAAGTTTTCTTCGTTCAAGCTGCACTGAGCCACAAAATCTTGGCGTGCTGTTTGAACGACCACGGGAGCACCACAGGCATACACTTCTTGTTGGCTCATGTTGGGATGGTCTTGCATCACGGCATGATGAACAAACCCGGTTCGACCAGACCATTGGTCTTCGTCCAAGGCATCAGAGACCACTGGGACATAGCTGACTTGAGGGTTGCGTTGGCAATAAGCCACCAGCCAATCGTTCAGGTACAAATCGCTGGGCCGACGTCCGCCCCAATAGACTCGCACAGAACGTTTGTTGGACAACGCTTCGAGTTGTTCAAGCAGACCTTTGATAGGGGCAAAGCCTGTGCCAGAGGCCAGCATGATGGCAGGTGTAGAGGATTCTTTTTGCAATCTAAAGCTGCCCAAAGGACCTTCAATGCGCAGAATTTCTTTTTCCTTCATGGCGCTGAACACGTGTTCAGTGAAGGTGCCTCCTGGCATGTGTCGAATGTGCAGTTCAATTTGTTGCGAGGGCCCACCCATGGCAGCTGGAACGTTGGCCATGGAGTAACTGCGACGGCTGCCATCTTTTAACAAAACGTCGATGTATTGCCCTGGGTAGAACTCAAATGTGTCGTTGGGTGGCAATTGCAAGAACACGCGCACCACGTCAGATGACAAGCGATCGATGCGCGTGACACGAACCGGCATTTTGCGGACAGGGTATTCATTGGCGGCGGTGACGCTGCGAGATTCAATGACCACGTCAGAGCGAGCTTGTGTGCGACAGGTGAGAATCATGCCTGCTGCTGCTTCGTCTGCTGAAAGGGCTTTTGCCGAGTGGTCTAAGCGCTGCACCTCGCCGCTGATGAGTTGGCATTTGCATGAACCGCAAGCGCCGTCTTTGCATCCATATGGCAAACCGATGGATGCTTGAATGGCTGCACTGAGCAATGTTTCATCTTCGGCCGCTTGATATTGGCGACCACTGGGTTGGACGGTAATGGAATGATTCATGGTTAGAATTTTCGCAGACTTCAGAAAGACTTGAATCATGCTGGTTTGGACTGGTGGTGCCAAAAATAGG
>JBEDMU010000003.1:0-3645 GCA_041170945.1 Pseudomonadota bacterium | reverse complement strand
CCCCATGAAACTGAGACTTGCATTCACATCCATGGCTTTGGCCTTGTCCGCCTTGAGCGCACAAGCACAAACAGAAATCCAAATGTGGCACTCCATGAGTGGCGCATTGGGTGAGTGGGTCAATGGCCTGGCCAACGGCTACAACCAATCACAAAAAGAATTCAAAGTTGTCCCTGTTTTCAAAGGCAACTACGACGAATCCATGACAGCCGCGATGGCGGCATTTCGTGGCGGCAATGCACCCCATGTTTTGCAAGTGTTTGAAGTCGGCACCGCCACCATGATGTACAGCAAAGGCGCCATCGTGCCCGTGGCCAAGGTCATGAAAGACGCGGGTTACAAGTTTGACCCCTCGGTCTACATTCCTGCTGTGGCCGGTTACTACACAGCTCCGAATGGCGACATCCAAAGTTTGCCTTTCAACAGCTCAACCCCCGTTTTTTGGTACAACAAAGACGCTTTCAAAGCCGCTGGGCTTGATCCTGAGTCGCCACCCAAAACTTGGGCCGAATTGACTTTGGCCGCCAGCAAACTCAAAGCCAGTGGTCACAAATGCCCCTTCACAACAGCATGGCAAACATGGGTCCACTTGGAAACATTTTCTGCTTGGCATGACGTTGAGTTTGCGACCCAGCGCAACGGATTCAAAGGTCTCAATGCCCGCCTGAATGTCACATCGCCACTGCATGTGCGCCACATCGAAAACCTGGCCAGCATGTCGGCCAATGGCTTGTTTGTTTACAAAGGCCGTGCAAGTGCAGCGGGAGCCACCTTCGAATCGGGCGAGTGCGCCATGTACACCAACTCTTCGGCAGCCTATGCGGGCATCAAGCGCAATGCCAAGTTTGCATTCGGTGTCGGCACATTGCCCTATTACCCAGATGTCAAAGGCGCCCCCCAAAACACCATCATCGGTGGTGCCAGCCTGTGGGTGATGGCTGGCAAGAAATCCAATGAGTACAAAGGTGTTGCAGGATTTTTTGACTACCTGTCAAAGACCGATGTACAAGCTCAGGCCCACCAGCAAACTGGCTACCTGCCCATCACCACAGCGGCATTCCAAGCCACTGAAAAATCAGGTTTTTACAAACAAAACCCCGGCACCGATATTTCAGTCACCCAGATGGTTCGCAAAACCACGGACCGCTCACAGGGCATCCGTTTGGGTAACTTCGTTCAAATTCGCACCATCATGGACGAGGAATTGGAACAAGTTTGGGCAGGCAAAAAGAGCGCTAAGGATGGTCTTGAAGCCATCAAAAAGCGCGGTGACGAATTGTTGGTCCGTTTCGAAAACGCCAATCGTTGACGTCTAGGCCGATTTTCGGCACGAACTCGACTTGCGACCACTCGCAAGTCGAGTCATTTTCATTTCGGATTTCCAGCGCAGCGCCATGACATTTGAAAAAAGAGTCCGGTTCCGATCGTCTTGGCTCCCTTGGGCTTTGGTCGCACCTCAATTGGTGGTGGTGGTGCTGTTCTTTTTCTGGCCCGCAGGGCAAGCATTGCTGGAAAGCGTGTTTGAGTCTGACGCATTTGGCATGAGCTCCACGTTCATCGGACTGGACAACTTTGAACGCCTCTTTGCCGACGAAACCTATCTTCAGTCCTTTTCAACCACCGCTATTTTTTCAATATGGGTAGCGGGTAGTGGTCTTACGATTTCACTGCTTTTGGCGGTCATGGCCGACCGTATCGTTCAAGGCGGATTGTTTTACAAAACATCCTTGATCGTTCCCTATGCCATCGCGCCTGCTGTGGTGGGCGTTTTATGGGTTTTCATGTTCACGCCCTCGATGGGGGTGATCAGCCACGCACTCATGCTGGCGGGTTTGGATTGGAATCACCTGCTCAACAGCACACACGCCATGGCCTTGATTGTGACTGCAGCGGTCTGGAAGCAGATTTCCTACAACTTCCTGTTCTTTTTGGCTGCTTTGCAATCGGTGCCCAAAAGTCTGCTGGAAGCGGCCGCCATCGATGGTGCTGGCCCCTGGACACGCTTTTGGACCATCCAGTTGCCACTCATCACGCCCACGGCATTTTTCTTGTTGGTGGTCAATATCGTTTATGCGTTTTTTGACACCTTCGCCATCATCGACGCCACCACCAGCGGCGGGCCTGGCAAGGACTCGGCCATTTTGGTTTACAAGGTGTACCAAGACGGCTTCAAGGCCATGGATTTGGGCGGATCGGCAGCCCAATCAGTGATCCTGATGGCCATTGTGATTGCCCTCACGATTTTGCAATTTCGCTACATCGAAAAACGCGTGAACTACTGACATCACTTGGCACACATCCATGATCGAACGACGTCCTCTGGCCACTTTTTTATCCCATCTGATCGTGATCGTGGGTGTATTGATTGTGGCCTTTCCCGTGGTTCTGGCACTGGTTGCGACCACCCAAACCAGCGAGCAAATCGTCCAAAGTTTCCCCATGTCCATGGTGCCTGGGGACAATATTTGGTCAAGCTTTCATCAGGCCTTGTTTGGCGGTCAAACGGCCAAGGGCAACACATTGCCTGCTGTGGCCCCCATGTTGTGGGTGAGCTTGGTCAGTGCCATCGTCATATCCGTTGGGAAAATTGTCATTTCACTGCTGTCCGCCTTTGCGATTGTTTATTTCCGATTCCCCTTCCGGAATCTGGTTTTCTGGATGATTTTCATCACATTGATGCTGCCCGTTGAGGTGCGCATCTTGCCGACTTATGCCGTGGTGTCGTCGCTGGGCATGCTGGACACGTATGCGGGCTTGACCTTGCCCTTGATCGCCTCTGCCACCGCCACATTTTTGTTTCGTCAGTTTTTTCTGACCGTACCGGACGAGTTGGTGGAGGCAGCACGCATGGATGGCGCGGGACCCATGCGGTTTTTTCTGGATATTTTGTTACCGCTGGCCCGCACGTCGATAGCGGCTTTGTTTGTGATCCAGTTCATTTACGGGTGGAACCAGTACCTCTGGCCACTCTTGGTGACCACCCGTGAAGACATGTACCCCATCGTGATGGGAATCCGGCGCTTGATGGCGGGAGGTGATGCCTCTACCGAATGGAACGTGGTCATGGCCACGGCCATATTGGCCATGCTGCCCCCGGCGCTGGTCGTGATCCTGATGCAAAAATGGTTCGTCAAGGGCCTGGTTGATACGGAAAAATAATTTATCCGGGGACAGACCAATGCGAAGCGTTGCTCTGTCCTCGTCTGATCAAAAAACATATGGCTGCCATCACCCTCTCTCACCTCCTCAAAACCTATGGCCAAGGGGCCAAGGCCAACACCGTCATCCACGACCTGAGCGCTGAGATCGCTCATGGTGAGTTCGTGGTCATCGTCGGGCCTTCTGGCTGCGGCAAATCCACCCTGCTGCGCATGGTGGCGGGCCTGGAAGACATCTCGGGAGGCACCATCTCGATTGGTGATCGCGTGGTCAACGACCTGGAACCGGCCGAGCGCGACATCGCCATGGTGTTCCAGAACTACGCACTCTACCCACACATGAGCGTGTTCGACAACATGGCCTATGGCCTGAAAATCGCCAAAGTGCCAGTGGACGAAATCAAAGCCCGGGTGGACAAGGCCGCTGGCATTCTGGAACTCTCCCACCTGCTGCAGCGCAAGCCGCGTGAACTGTCTGGTGGCCAGC
>JBEDMU010000002.1:0-7501 GCA_041170945.1 Pseudomonadota bacterium | reverse complement strand
CCTTCAAGCCCGCCAAGGGCTGATGCTGCTGAATCCAGCCCAAACGCAAAGGGTTGATCTGGTGCAAAGCCCAAAACTCGCCTTCCAAGTCCCACCAAGTGTGGGCCAAATCAGAAAAACGGGCCAGTTCGTTGGGGTCGGCGTTCAGCACGGGGGTATTCATTTTTGGGTTCCGATCACTTCAATCTCGACGCGGCGGTTTTGGGCACGACCTTCGCGGGTGTTGTTGCTGGCCACAGGCTGAACTTCGCCCTTGCCTTCTACAAACACGCGCGATCCATCAACACCTTGTTGAACCAAATAAGCCTTGACGGCTTGGGCCCGACGTTCGGACAGCTTTTGGTTGTAGGCGTTAGAGCCGGTGGCATCGGTGTGACCCTCAACCACCACCACTTCCAAGTTGACTTCTTGAATTTTTTTGACCAATTCGTTGAGTGCTTGCTTGCCGCTGGGTTTGATCACAGCTTTGTCAAAGTCAAACAAACTCAACCCTTCCAAGGTCACCTTCACGGCTTTCACCACGGGGGCAGGAGCAGGAACCGGAGCTGGAGTGGGGGCAGCCACCAAAGCAGGTGTAGTTGCGGGTGCAGGCGCTACCACCGGTGCAGGCTTGATGGCGCCATCGCAATCAGGGTGAGCGGTTTCGGGGGTCCAAAACGAATTTCTCCAGCACAGACCATAACCACTGCGCACCGGATTGCCTGCGCTGTCGACCCAGTTATTGATGATTTTTTGATCAGCTGCTGCTGCCACCGAGGCCGCCATTGAAGCCGCCAACAGGCTCAAAGAGAGTGTGTACACCCGTGTGTTCATGACAAATCCTTTCAAAACAGCCACCAAAAAGGTCATTTTATGCACTTCACTTGGTGCGAACCCCGATCGAAAGATCAATCCCAAGCAAATTACAATGTTTGATTGATCTTTTTGACCGCGCTCAACCCTCGGACCTTTCATGATTCCATTTGCCAAAGAAACCTTGCCCATCAGCCTTGAAGAGGAGATGCGTCGCAGCTATTTGGATTACGCCATGAGCGTGATTGTGGGCCGCGCCCTGCCCGATGCGCGCGATGGCTTAAAGCCTGTGCACCGCCGGGTGTTGTACGCCATGCACGAGCTCAACAACGATTGGAATCGCCCCTACAAAAAATCGGCGCGTATTGTGGGTGACGTGATCGGTAAGTACCACCCCCACGGCGACAGTGCGGTGTACGACACCATTGTGCGCATGGCCCAAGATTTTTCGCTGCGCCACATGTTGGTCGATGGCCAGGGTAACTTCGGTTCGGTCGACGGCGACAACGCTGCCGCCATGCGATACACCGAAATTCGCATGTCAAAAATCGCCCACGAAATGCTGGCCGACATCGACAAAGAAACGGTTGACTTTGGCCCCAACTACGACGGCTCAGAGCGCGAGCCCTTGGTGCTGCCAGCCCGCGTGCCCAATTTGCTGGTCAACGGCTCGGGCGGTATTGCGGTGGGCATGGCCACCAACATTCCGCCGCACAACCTCAATGAAGTGGTCGACGCCTGTTTGCACCTGCTGCACAACCCGCAGGCCAGCATCGACGAAATCATGGAAATCATTCCGGCACCCGATTTCCCCACCGCCGGCATCATTTATGGCATTCAAGGCGTTCGCGAAGGCTACCGCACGGGCCGTGGCCGTGTGGTCATGCGTGCCAAGTGCCACTTTGAGGACATCGACAAAGGCCAACGTCAGGCCATCATCATCGATGAGATTCCCTACCAGGTAAACAAGAAAACGCTGCTCGAACGCATTGCCGAATGTGTACAAGACAAGCGCATCGAGGGCATCAGCCACATTCAAGACGAGTCCGACAAATCGGGCATGCGCGTGGTTATTGAGTTAAAGCGTGGCGAAGTGCCCGAGGTGGTGCTCAACAACCTGTACAAGCAAACTCAGCTGCAAGACACCTTTGGCATCAACATGGTGGCCCTTATCAACGGGCAGCCCAAGTTGTGCAACATTCGCGAATTGCTGGAAGTGTTTTTGCAGCACCGTCGCGAAGTGGTCACGCGCCGCACGGTCTTTGAACTGCGCAAGGCACGCGACCGCGGCCACGTGCTCGAAGGCTTGGCAGTGGCTTTGGCCAACATCGACGAGTTCATTGCCATCATTCGCAATGCGCCCACACCCCCCGTGGCCAAGGCCGAGCTCATGAACCGTGCATGGGACAGCGCTTTGGTGCGTCAAATGCTCACGCGCACACGCGCCGACGGCTCACGCGTGAGCGCCGACGACTACCGTCCCGAATCGCTCGAGCCCGGCCTAGGCATGAACAACGATGGGCTGTATCGTTTGTCCGAAACCCAGGCCCAAGAAATTTTGCAAATGCGTTTGCAGCGCCTCACGGGCCTCGAACAAGACAAGATCGTGTCGGAATACAAAGACGTGATCAGCCAAATCGACGACCTGCTCGACATCTTGTCGCGCCCCGAGCGCGTGTCGACCATCATTGGTGACGAACTCAAGGCCGTGCGTGCCGAGTTTGGCCAAACCAAGGTGGGCGCTCGCCGCAGCGAAATCGTGCACAACGCGCAAGACTTGGGCACCGAAGACCTGATCACCCCCGAAGACCGCGTGGTCACCCTCTCGCACACCGGCTACATCAAGAGTCAGCCCCTGTCCGAGTACCGTGCCCAACGCCGCGGCGGTCGTGGCAAGCAAGCCACCGCCACCAAAGAAGACGATTGGATCGACGAGCTCTTCATTGCCAACACGCACGACTGGATTTTGTGCTTCTCCAACCGCGGCCGCGTGTATTGGCTGAAGGTCTATGAAGTGCCCGAAGGTTCACGCGGTTCGCGTGGTCGCCCCATCGTCAACCTGTTTCCGTTGCAAGAGGGCGAAAAAATCAACGTGGTGCTGCCCCTCACCGGCGACAACCGCACCTTCCCCGAAAACCGCTATGTGTTCATGGCCACGCGTGGCGGCACGGTCAAGAAAACCGCGCTCGACGAGTTCTCCAACCCGCGCAAGGCCGGCATCATTGCCGTCGACCTCGACGAAGGTGACTACCTCATTGGTGCAGCGCTCACCGATGGCGAACACGACGTGATGCTGTTCAGCGACGGTGGCAAGGCCGTTCGCTTCGACGAAAACGACGTGCGCGCCATGGGCCGCGGTGCTCGTGGTGTGCGCGGCATGATGCTCGAAGAGGGCCAAAGCGTGATTGCCATGCTGGTGGCCGAAGACGAGCAGCAAAGCGTGCTCACTGCCACCGAAAACGGCTACGGCAAACGCACGTCAATAGTGGAATACACGCGCCACGGCCGCGGCACCAAGGGCATGATTGCCATTCAACAAAGCGAACGCAACGGCAAGGTGGTCGCTGCCACCCTGGTGCACGCCGACGACGAAATCATGCTCATCACCGACACCGGTGTGTTGGTGCGCACACGCGTGAGCGAAATTCGTGAACTGGGACGCGCCACACAAGGGGTGACGCTCATTTCGCTTGACGACGGCGCCAAGTTGTCGGGCCTGCAGCGCATTGTCGAAAATGATGCGCAAGCGGCGGCCGACGCAGAAAGCGACGGCACCACTCAAGCCCCTTCCGATAACACACCCTCGGAAGACGCCTGACATGACCACGCGCCCCTACAACTTTTCGGCGGGGCCAGCCACCATGCCCCAGGCGGTGCTCGAGCGTGCCGCCGCCGAAATGCTCGATTGGCAGGGCACGGGCATGGGCGTCATGGAAATGTCGCACCGTGGTGCAGCGTTTCAGTTGATTCACCAAGCTGCCCTGCAGCGCCTGCGATCGCTGTTGGACATTCCGCCGCATTTCAAGATTCTGTTCATGCAAGGCGGTGCCTTGGCCGAAAACGCCATCGTGCCACTCAACCTCTCACAAGGCGGCGTGGTTGACGTGGTGGTCACCGGCAGTTGGAGCCAAAAGTCGTACGCCGAAGCTGTGCGCTATGCCCAAGCGCATGTGGCCGCCAGCAGCAAAGAGCAAGGCTACACGCACATTCCACCAGCAGCTTCGTGGCAACTCAGTGCTCAAACCCAATACGTGCACATTTGCTCCAACGAAACCATCCACGGCGTCGAATTCCATGAGTTGCCCAACCTTCAAGCCTTGGGTTGCGATGCACCCTTGGTGATTGATTTTTCGTCGCATGTGGCCTCGCGCCCCATCGACTGGTCGCGCGTGGGCTTGGCCTTTGGCGGGGCCCAAAAAAATCTGGGGCCTGCAGGCCTGACCTTGGTGGTGGTACGCGAAGACTTGCTCGACCGCGCCCTGCCCGCCTGCCCCACTGCCTTCAACTACCGCGAAGTGGCCAACGCCGATTCCATGTACAACACGCCTCCTACCTACGCCATTTACATGGCGGGCTTGGTGTTTGAGTGGCTGGAGCAACAAGGCGGCATGGCTGCCATAGAAGCCGCCAACATCGCCAAGGCCGATTTGTTGTACGGGTTTTTAGACGCCTCGTCGTTGTTCGAAAATCGCGTGCAGGCGAACTGTCGTTCGCGCATGAACGTGCCCTTCTTTTTGCGCGACGAATCGCTCAATGACGCTTTTTTGGCCGGCGCCCAACAAGCGGGCTTGCTGCAACTCAAGGGCCACAAATCGGTCGGTGGCATGCGCGCCAGCATTTACAACGCCATGCCTTTGCAAGGGGTACAAACCTTGGTCGATTACATGCGCGAATTTGAGCGCACGCATTAACGGGTCGCACAACGAAAGAGTCGCATGAAAAGTCTACAAGAACTGCGCAATGCCATTGACCACGTCGACCAGCAACTGCTGCAGCTTTTGAACGAGCGCGCCAGTTTGGCCAACGAAGTGGGGGAGCTCAAGCGTGTAGAGGGTTCGCCCGTTTACCGACCCGAGCGCGAAGCGCAAGTCATCAACGGCTTGCAAGCACACAACCCCGGCCCCCTCAAAGACTTGAACATCGGTCACATTTGGCGCGAAATCATGTCGGCTTGTCGTTCACTCGAGGCACCGCAACGTGTGGCGTTTTTGGGGCCTGCTGGCACTTTCAGCCAACAAGCCGCTTTGGCATTTTTTGGCAGCAGCATCACCGAGGTGCCCAGCACCAGCCTCGACGACGTGTTTCATGCCACCGCGTCGGGTGGCGCCGATTTTGGTGTCATTCCTCTCGAAAACTCGACCGAAGGCGTGATCACCCGCTCGCTTGACTTGTTGTTGACTTCGCCCACCCACTTGGTCGGTGAAATCAGCCTGGTCATTCGCCACCATTTGCTCAGACAAAACGCCACGCTAGAAGGCATTGATGTGGTGGCCGCACACCCACAAGCCTTGGCGCAGTGCCAGGGTTGGTTGTCAACCCATTTGCCACACGCCGAGCGCCACGCGGTATCTAGCAATGCCGAGGGCGCACGCTTGGCCACGCAGCATGCCAACTGGGCAGCCATTGCCAGCGAGCGCGCAGGCACCGAGTTTGGTTTGCACATTGCGGCTCACGCCATCCAAGACGAAGCGCACAACCGCACGCGCTTTGGCGTGATTTGCTTGCCCAGCAAACTCGAAGCGCCTGCAGCATCGGGTCGTGATTGCACCAGCCTGGTGGTGTCGGTCAGCAACCGTCCTGGCGCCGTGCACGATTTGTTGGTGCCACTCAAACAACATGGCGTGTCGATGACCCGCTTTGAGTCTCGCCCTGCCCGTTCAGCCCAGTGGGAATATTACTTTTACATCGATTTGCAAGGTCACCCTTCACAGCCCGAGGTGGCCGCAGCCTTGAACGATTTGCAACAGATGTGCGGCTTTTACAAGGTGCTGGGCACATACCCGGTGGCTGACGCATGATTTCTTCTACAGGCTGGCGAGTAGCGGTGTTGGGTTGTGGCCTGATGTCAGGCTCTGCTGCTTTGGCCCTGCGCGATTCGGGTCGTGCTGGGCACATTTCGGGGTACAGCCCATCAGCGTCCAGCCGCAACAAGGCGCTGGCCGTGGGCGCTATTCAAAGTGCGCACGTCACCCCGCAAGAGGCCATGGAAGGTGCCGATGTGGTGCTGCTGGGCATGCCTGTCGGCTCTCTGCCAGACGTGCTGCGCGACATACGCGGCTGCATCACTCCCCACATGTTGCTCACCGATGTGGGATCGACCAAACGCGATGTGTCGCAAGCCGCACTCGATGTGTTGGGTGATCTTGCCGCGTGCATGGTGCCTGCCCACCCGGTGGCCGGCAAAGAGGTGTCGGGGGTTGAGCACGCCGAAGCCACTTTATTACTCAACAAGCGCGTCATTCTGACGCCGCTGGCCTGCAACAGCTCGGCCACCATCGAACGAGCACAACAGGTGTGGAGCGCCACTGGTGCGGTGGTCAGCACCCTTGACGCCGCCACGCACGATCGCCTGTTTGCCCATATCAGCCACCTGCCGCATTTGTTGGCTTTCGCTTACCTCAATGCCTTGGCCGACTTGCCCGAATGCGAACAGGCCTTGGCCTATGCGGGCCCCGGATTTCGCGATTTTTCGCGCATTGGTGCGTCTGAGCCTCAAGTGTGGCGCGACATTCTCATGGCCAACCGCGACGAAGTATTGTTGGGTCTAGACGCCGTGCGCCAGACGTTGAATGCCTGGGAGTCTGCCCTGCGCAGTGGCAACGCCATGGCCATGCAAGAGGCCATCGATGCGGCACGTCAACTGCGTGCCCCATGGGCCTTGCAGGTTGATCAATCGTCGGTGTTTGACGACCAGTAACCAACAACACCTGCCCACTTTTTAACCTGCCATGTTCAACATCCCTTTTCTTGATGTCCCTGCGCTGATGCGTGCGGGTGGCACGGTCACCCTGCCCGGATCCAAAAGTATTTCCAACCGCGTGTTGCTGTTGGCAGCGCTGTGCGAGGGAACCACCGACATTCACGACCTGCTTGATTCAGACGACACACGGGTGATGCTGCAGTCGCTGCAAGACTTGGGTTGCCAAGTGGAACAGGTGTCACCCGAACATGTTCGCGTCACCGGTTTGGGCGGCCAATTGAAGGTCAAGCAAGCCTCGTTGTTTTTGGGCAATGCCGGCACGGCCATGCGCCCCCTCACAGCTGCATTGGCGTTGTTGGCCAGCACGCAAGGTGCGCGCTTTGAAGTCAAAGGCGTGGCCCGCATGCATGAGCGCCCCATCGGCGATTTGGTTGACGCCTTGCGCGCCTTGGGCTGCGAAGTACAAGACTTGGGTAACCCGGGCTACCCGCCACTGGCTTTGGGCAATGGAGCTGTGCACCACCTGCGCCTCGATCAACCCATTCCGGTTCGTGGCGATGTGTCCAGCCAATTTTTAACGGCGCTGTTGTTGGCTTTGCCTTTGGTGGCCACATGCGACATCGTGATCGAGGTACAAGGCGAGCTCATCTCCAAGCCTTACATCGAGATCACCCTGCAGTTGTTGCAGCGCTTTGGCGTTGAGGTGGTTCGCCACGAATGGACGCGTTTTACCATTCCTGCTGGCAGTCGCTACCGCACACCCGGCACGGTGCATGTCGAAGGCGACGC
>JBEDMU010000001.1:0-23082 GCA_041170945.1 Pseudomonadota bacterium | reverse complement strand
TGTGTTGCAACCCAAAGTAGCCCGATTGAAAGCGCAAGGCCTCGCGCACGTTGAAGAACGGATCGAACACCAACTCTTGCGGTACCACCCCCAACAAGCGACGCACGTCAAGTCCTTGGGTATGCACATCAAGCCCCATGACCTTGAGTTCGCCTTGCGAGGCACGACTCAAACCCGCTAACAAACTGATGAGCGTGGTTTTACCGGCCCCGTTGGGACCAAGCAAACCAACAAACTCACCCGCTTCGATTTCGAAGCTGACGTTGTCGAGTGCTTGAAAGGGGCCTTTGGCCGTTTGGAAGGTCTTGGAGACGCTTTTCAGCGAAATGGCGGACATAAGCCCGTCATTTTAACTTTTTGTGGCTTCGCCCTCTAGCGCCAGCCATTGAGACACGCCATACACTTGCGCCAACTCCAGCAAGCCTGAGGGGACGTGTTCAACCTTCCATTGGACGCCTTGAGCCTGCGCCTGCCGACGCCAGTGCACCAACAAAGCCAAAGCACTGGAGTCAAACAACTGCAATGGCTGCAAATTGAGGGTCCATGCCGTTGGACTTTGGTGACCAGGAAAGCTTCCCATTTCTAGGGCGTGAGCATGATCGAGCGTCCAGTCCCAAGAACCGTCAAAGGAAGCAGGCGATGCACTGGACATCAGCGACTTCCGTTAAGCCGAGCCAGGGCGTCGATCAGACCTGGCACACCAGATTGATTAACAACCGAAGCAAATTGGGTGCGATAGCTTTCGACCAACCACAAGCCCATCACGTTGATGTCGAGGATGTACCAAGTGTCGTTGTCCAGTGCCATGCGGTAGTCGAGGGTGATGACATCGCCTTTGGTGCCACGCACTTCGGAGCGAACCAACACTTGCGTGTCTTCGGCACGCATGCGCACAGGTTTGACGACCAAGGTTTTGTCTTGCACGACCCTAAATGCATTGGCATAGGTGCGGATCAACAAAGTCTTGAACTCTTGCTGCAAACGTTGCTGCTGGTCGGCGCTGGCTGAACGCCAAGCTGGGCCCACGGCAGAGGCCGTCATTCGGTCAAATCGAACGTGCGGCAGTATTCTTTCTTCAACCAACAGAGAAATTTTGACCAAGTTACCCGACTGCAACTGGGCATCAGAACGAATGGTGGTGATCAGGCTGTTGCCCAATGTTTGAATAAACTGATCGGGGGCAGGAGCCGCCAAGGCCCACGCCGACATGAATGCCCAACCCCATAAAACCACCCACTGTGGCCAACGCAACGCTCTCACACTGATTCTCTTTCTTATGGGCGCGTAGACGGAAATGTCCAAGCTGACCCACCCTTTTGGATCTTGTATTCACGGGCGCGAACATAGGCATCGCGCACCATGGCATAGGGATCAAGAGCCATCTGTTCGAGTGCATTGCTGGCATCGAGCAGGCCTGCTCGTTGATGAACCCCATTTAGGATTTTCGCAGAAAGTTCTTCGTTGACATGATCCGGCGACCAAGTGGGGTAGTTGGCCACCACAATATCGTCAGATATATCCCGCAGCGAAGAAGGGCCCAGCAGAGGCAACATCAGGTACGGGCCTGCTGGAACACCCCAACGCCCCAGGGTTTCTCCAAAGTCACGCTTGGGCAAGGGTTGTATGCCCATCAGTGAAGCTACGTCGAACACCCCATAAATACCAACCGTGGTATTGATGCCCACACGAGTCACGTTGACAAAAGCCTCGTCAGGACGAAGCTGAAACACGTTGTTTGCAGCGGACCAAATTTCGCGCAGGTTGGCAAAAAAATTGCCTACTCCTGTTTGCAGTGGACTAGGAAGTGCCTCTCGGTAAACCGTGGCCACGGGCTTGAACACATGGTTGTCGATGGTGCGATTGAAACCAAAAACCGACCGGTTCCACGACTCCAGTGGGTCGGATACAGGCGCCTGGCCGTTTACCGCAGCGGCTTCTTGCGCATGCAGTAAACCCGCAGTGGACATGCCCAAAGCAAACACCACTACCCCCAGGCCTTGGCGCAACAAACCAATGCCTCGCGCCAAAGATGTGCCGCTGGTCACTGAGCCGCCCCACCCAATCCAGGCAAAGGCGCCCCCAAAGCCGGGGTAGCCGAAACTGAAGCTCCGGCCCCTTCTGATTTGCCCGCTTGGTTGTACAAAAACTGACTGATCAGGTTTTCAAGCACCACCGCGGATTGGGTGTTGGCCACCACGTCACCTGCTTTTAAATTGTCGGCTTCGTAACCAGGTTGCAACCCCACGTATTGCTCACCCAATAAGCCACTGGTCAAAATTTTGGCTGATGTGTCTTTGGGGAAAGGGTAACGGGACTCAATGGCCAACACGACGTCGGCTTGAAAAGTTTTGGGGTCAAACACGATAGAGTCGACACGCCCCACCACCACGCCGGCACTGCGCACGGCTGCCTTGGGCTTGAGCCCGCCCGCATTGTCAAACCGGGCCGTTACCGCGTAGGTGTCTTGAAAACTGAGGCTCAACAGGTTAGCTGCTTGCAATGCCAAAAAAAGAATGGCCACGCCACCCAGCAGCACAAAAAACCCCACCCAAACATCAACTCGTGAACGACCCATAAATTTTGTTTTCCAAAGTCAGATACTGAACATCATAGCGGTGAGGATGAAATCGAGCCCCAAGACGGTTAAAGAAGCCATGACCACCGTTCGGGTTGTGGCACGCGACACCCCTTCTGGAGTGGGTTGCGCCACATAGCCCTGCATCAGAGCAATAAATGTCACGGCAACTCCAAACACCACGCTCTTGATCATGCCGTTGCCGACATCAGACCATACGTCTACACCGCCCTGAATTTGGCTCCAGAATGAACCTGCATCCACGCCAATCAGCAACACGCCAACCACCCAGCCGCCAATAATGCCCATGGCGCTGAAGACTGCTGAAAGAATCGGCATGGCCACGATTCCGCCCCAAAAGCGCGGAGCCAACACGCGTTCAACCGGGTCAACTGCCATCATGTCCATGACACTGATTTGCTCGCCAGCTTTCATGAGACCGATTTCAGCCGTGAGTGATGTGCCGGCACGACCCGCAAACAGCAAAGCGGTCACCACTGGGCCGAGTTCTCGCACCAAACTCAGCGTGACCAACAAGCCCAATGCTTCGGAAGAACCATAACGCTGCAAGGTGTAGTAGCCCTGCAAACCAAACACAAAGCCCACAAAGAGGCCCGAAATAGCAATGATGGATAGCGAGTAATTACCCAAAAAATGAATCTGCTCACGCAGAAGAACGCCACGCCTCCAACAAACTGGCAGGGTGAGCAACAACGCGCCCAGCAAACGAGCGCCAGATCCCATTCGAGCCATGAGCTCGATCACCTGTTGGCCTAAAGAAGCTAGCCCATTCATGCGTTCATCCGACGGGACGCACCCAAATCTTCAGCCAAATCGGGGGCTGGGTAATGAAATTGAACCGGACCATCTGGACTGGCTTTGACGTACTGTTGAATGAGCGGGTTGTCGCTGTGACGAACCGCGTCGGGCGATCCCTGCAGGGCCACTTCACCATTGGCCAACACGATGATGTGATCGGCCAACGCAAACGTGGCTTCAAGTTCGTGTGACACCACCACGCTGGTCAGGTCGAGGGTATCGTTGAGTCGTCGAATCAGCCGAGCTGCTGTACCCAATGAAATGGGGTCAAGCCCCGAGAACGGCTCGTCATACATGACCAACTCCGGATCAAGTGCGATCGCTCGAGCCAGCGCCACGCGCCTGATCATGCCACCCGACAACTCACTGGGCATCAAATGGCGCGCGCCTCGCAACCCCACCGCCTGTAACTTCATGAGCACAATGTCACGAATCATGGATTCGCTGAGCTGCGTTTGTTCGCGCAACGGAAATGCCACATTGTCAAAAACCGACATGTCGGTGAACAAAGCGCCAAATTGGTACAGCATGCCCATGCGACGACGCATGCGATACAACTGTTCACGCTTGAGTGAACCCATGTCTTGACCGTCAAACAACATCTGGCCCGACTGTGCCTTGACTTGTCCGCCTATCAAGCGCAGCAAGGTGGTTTTGCCGCCTCCAGAGGCTCCAATGATGACCGTCACCTTGCCCTTGGGCACCACCAAATTGATGCGGTTGAGCACCACACGATCGCCATAGCCGAACGTGAGTTGTCGTGCCTCAACGAGTGGGGTGCCAAACATGCATCATCTCAGGTGTTAACGAGGCAAAATGGTACTGCCCATCAGGTACTGATCGATGGCACGTGCAGCTTGACGACCTTCACGGATGGCCCAAACCACCAAACTTTGACCGCGACGCATATCACCCGAAGCAAATACCTTGGGAACATTGGTTGAATATGCTTGAGCCGATTCGGTATCGGCCTTGGCATTGCCACGACCATCTTTTTCGACCTTGAACGCATCTAACACCGTGGCAACTGGATTGACAAAGCCCATGGCCAGCAACACCAGGTCAGCCTTCCATTCTTTTTCAGTACCAGGCACTTCGGCAAGTTTGCCGTCTTTGAATTCAACTTGAACGGTGCGCAACGCTTTGACCTTGCCCTTTTCACCCAAAAATTCTTTGGTGGAAATGGCAAATTCACGGTTACAACCCTCGTCGTGGCTGGAGCTGGTGCGCAATTTGATGGGCCAATACGGCCACACCAAAGGTTTGTTTTCTTGAGCAGGAGGCATGGGCATGACCTCAAACTGAGTCACGCTGGCTGCGCCATGACGATTGCTGGTTCCCACGCAGTCGGAACCCGTATCACCCCCGCCAATCACAATCACATGCTTGCCGTCGGCACGCAGTTGATTTTTAAGGGCATCGCCTGCATTGACCTTGTTTTGTTGGGGCAAAAACTCCATGGCAAAGTGAATGCCATCGAGTTCTCGTCCGGGCACTGGCAAATCGCGAGATTGCTCGGAACCGCCAGCCAACAAGACCGCGTCAAAATCTTTTTGCAACTGCTCTGCAGAAACCACTTCTTTGGACCAGTTGGTGACCTTGCAATCTTTGGGCATTTCAGCCACCAACACGCCTGTGCGGAACACCACGCCTTCGGCTTTGAGCTGCTCGGCACGACGGTCGATGAGCGCCTTGTCAAGCTTGAAGTCGGGAATACCGTAGCGCAACAGACCGCCCACACGATCATTCTTTTCAAACACCGTGACCGCATGGCCCGCGCGAACCAACTGCTGGGCTGCCGCCAAACCAGCAGGACCAGAACCCACAACGGCTACTTTTTTACCCGTTTTGATTTTGGCTGGTTGAGGCTGAACCCAACCTTCGGCCCAGGCTTTGTCGATGATGGCATGCTCAATCGACTTGATGCCAATCGGCTTGTTGTTGATGTTGACCGTGCAAGCCGCTTCACATGGAGCGGGACAAATGCGCCCCGTGAATTCGGGGAAATTGTTGGTGCTGTGTAGCACGGCAATGGCCTCGCGCCAATCGTCGTGATAAACCAAATCGTTGAAATCGGGAATGATGTTGTTGACGGGGCAACCGTTGTTGCAAAACGGTGTTCCGCAGTCCATGCAACGCGCAGCCTGCTGGCGTGCCTGCGCATCGTCAAGCCCAATGACAAATTCTTTGTAATGTTTGAGTCGCTTCTCTGGGGCTTCATAGCCCTCTTCGAGTCGATCAAATTCCATGAATCCGGTAACTTTTCCCATGATGTGTATTCTCCTTTAGGCGGAAGCCTTGGCAGCTTGAGCCTTGGATGATGCTTTTTTGGCGGCTGCAATTTCAGCCAAAGCGCGCTTGTATTCGGTGGGGAAGACCTTGACAAATTTGGCACGTGCAGTCGCCCAGTTGTCGAGTATGTCCTTGCCACGACGCGATCCGGTGTATTTCACATGGTCACTGATCATGCGCTTGAGCAACACTTCATCGGCCTCGCCACGGTGCCAAACGGCTTCGTCGATGCTGGCTTTTTGATCTTTTTCGGTGAGAACCGGATCAAGAGCCACCATGGCCGTGTTGCAACGTTTGGCAAACAAACCATCTTCGTCGTACACGTAGGCCAAGCCGCCGCTCATGCCTGCTGCAAAGTTGCGTCCGGTTTTGCCCAAGACCACAACCGTACCACCCGTCATGTACTCGCAGCCGTGGTCGCCGGTACCCTCAACCACCGCATTGGCACCGGACAAACGAACCGCAAATCGCTCACCTGCGACACCGCTGAAATAGGCCTCGCCGGTAGTGGCACCATAAAGCACGGTGTTGCCCACAATGATGTTGCGCTCGGAGTCACCCCGGAAATCAAGACTGGGTCGAACAATGATGCGTCCGCCCGACAGTCCTTTGCCGGTGTAGTCGTTGGCCTCGCCGATGAGGTACAAGGTGATGCCTTTGGCCAAGAAAGCTCCAAACGACTGCCCACCGGTGCCTTCCAGTTGAATATGCAGGGTGTCGTCGGCCAATCCTTCGGGGTGATGACGCACCCATTCGCCCGACAGCATGGCACCCACGGTTCGGTTGACGTTGCGTGCATGGTCGATGAACTTGGTCTTTTCACCCTTTTCAATGGCTGGCTTGGCTTTGGCAATCAATTGCACATCCAGAGCTTTGTTTAAACCATGATCTTGGGTATCGACATGGCGAATGGCGACATCGGGGCCCACTTCGGGGCGATAGAACAATCGCGAGAAATCAAGCCCCTTGGCCTTCCAGTGTTGAACGCCTTTGCGCATGTCCAGCAGATCGGATCGACCCACCAAGTCGTCAAATTTGCGGATGCCCAACTGAGCCATGATCTGGCGCACTTCTTCGGCAATAAAGAAGAAATAGTTGACCACGTGCTCAGGTTGACCCGTGAACTTTTTGCGCAGCGCTGGGTCTTGGGTAGCGACACCCACAGGACAGGTGTTGAGGTGACACTTGCGCATCATGATGCACCCCTCAACAACCAGCGGTGCTGTGGCAAAACCAAATTCGTCAGCACCCAACAAGGCCCCCATCACCACATCACGGCCAGTTTTCATTTGACCGTCGGCCTGCACCCGCACACGGCCACGCAAACGGTTGAGCACCAACGTTTGCTGGGTTTCAGCCAGGCCGATTTCCCAGGGGCTGCCCGCATGCTTGATAGAAGACAAAGGCGACGCGCCTGTACCGCCATCGTGACCAGCAATCACGATGTGATCTGACTTGGCTTTGGCAACGCCGGCGGCAATGGTACCCACACCAATTTCAGACACCAACTTCACACTGATATCGGCTTTGGGGTTCACGTTTTTGAGGTCGTGAATCAACTGCGCCAAATCTTCGATCGAATAAATGTCGTGGTGAGGAGGCGGAGAAATCAGTCCCACGCCAGGCACCGAGTAACGCAGCTGGCCAATGTATTCAGAAACTTTTCCTCCAGGCAACTGGCCCCCTTCGCCGGGCTTGGCGCCTTGGGCCATTTTGATCTGAATTTGATCGGCGCTGACCAAATACTCAGCTGTCACGCCAAATCGACCTGACGCCACCTGCTTGATGCGTGAACGCAAGGAATCGCCATCGCGCAAAGGAGTGTCAACTTCGACACGATCGCTACCCAAAATAGACTGGAAGCTTTCACCTTTTTTAATGGGGATGCCCTTGAGCTCGTTGCGGTAGCGCTTGGGATCTTCTCCGCCTTCACCGGTGTTGCTCTTGCCGCCAATGCGGTTCATGGCCACAGCCAAAGTGGCGTGGGCCTCGGTGGAGATTGAACCCAATGACATGGCTCCGGTGGCGAATCGCTTGACGATTTCGGTGGCAGGCTCCACTTCGTCGACCGCGATGGCTTTGGCAGGGTCAATCTTGAAATCGAAAAGTCCACGCAAAGTCATGTGACGACGGGTTTGGTCGTTGATGATTTGCGCATACTCTTTGTATGTGGCGTAATTGTTAGAACGGGTGCTGTGCTGCAACTTGGCGATTGCATCGGGCGTCCACATGTGTTCTTCACCACGGGCACGCCACGCATATTCACCGCCGGTTTCGAGCATATGAGACAAAATTTGGCTGTCGCCATAAGCCGCCTGGTGCGAACGCAAAGCTTCTTCAGCCAGCTCAAACACGCCCACTCCTTCCACTCGAGTGGGAGTGCCTGTGAAGTACTTCTCGACCAACTTGCTGTTTAAGCCGATGGCTTCAAACAGTTGGGCTCCACAGTAGCTCATGTAAGTGCTCACGCCCATTTTGGACATGATTTTGGAGAGTCCCTTGCCAATCGCCTTGACGTAGTTGTAAATGGCTTTTTCGGCAGACAAATCGCCTGGCAAATCTTGGTGCATGCTGGCCAAGGTTTGCATGGCCAAGTAGGGGTGAACGGCTTCAGCGCCATAACCCGCCAGCACCGCAAAGTGATGAATTTCGCGAGCACTACCTGTTTCGACCACCAAGCCGGCCGAAGTACGCAGACCTTCACGCACCAAGTGCTGGTGAATGGCTGATGATGCCAACAGGGCTGGAATGGCCACTTGCTCAGCACTGATGTTTCGGTCGCTGATGATCAGGATGTTGTAGCCCTGACGAATCGCGTCTACCGCCTCGGCACACAGGGAAGCCAATTTGGCCTCAACGCCTTCACGACCCCAGCTCACTGGGTATGTGATTTGAAGGGTGTAGCTGCGGAATTTGCCATTGGTGTAGCGCTCAATGTCACGCAACTTGGCCATGTCGGTGAAATCCAGCACGGGCTGGCTGACCTCAAGGCGCATAGGCGGGTTCACTTGGTTGATGTCAAGCAAGTTGGGCTTGGGACCAATGAACGACACCAGCGACATCACAATCGCTTCGCGAATGGGATCGATAGGAGGGTTGGTGACCTGAGCGAACAACTGCTTGAAATAGTTAAACAGGGGCTTGCTGCGGTCAGACAACACCGCCAAGGGGCTGTCATTGCCCATGGAGCCGACGGCTTCCTCTCCGTTGGCGGCCATAGGCGCCAGCAAGAATTTGACGTCTTCTTGGGTGTACCCAAAGGCCTGTTGCACGTCGAGCAAATCTTGTTTGCTGGGCAAATCGGCGGCATTGACGGGCAGACTCACGTCATCTAAGCGGATGCGCAAGTTTTCAATCCATTGCTTGTAGGGCTTGGAATGAGCCAGCATGGACTTGACTTCTTCGTCATCGATCATGCGGCCCTGTTCCAAGTCGATCAGGAACATCTTGCCAGGCTGCAAGCGCCACTTGCGGACAATTTTGCTTTCGGGCACGGGCAGCACGCCCGACTCTGAACCCATGATCACCATGTCGTCGTCTGTCACGCAGTAGCGCGAAGGACGCAATCCGTTGCGATCAAGGGTGGCACCAATTTGACGACCGTCGGTGAACACAATGGAAGCGGGGCCATCCCATGGTTCAAGCATGGACGCGTGATATTCGTAGAACGCGCGACGACGCTCGTCCATCATGGTGTGTTGTTCCCAAGGCTCAGGAATCATCATCATGACGGCCTGCGCAATGGGATATCCAGCCATGGTCAACAACTCGAGACAGTTGTCAAACGTTGCCGTATCGGATTGACCTGCAAAACTGATGGGGTACAGCTTTTGCAAGTCGTTGCCCAACACCGGCGATGACATCACGCCCTCACGCGCTTTCATCCAGTTGTAGTTGCCTTTGACGGTGTTGATTTCACCGTTGTGCGCCACATAGCGGTATGGGTGTGCCAAAGGCCACTCGGGGAAGGTGTTGGTCGAAAAGCGCTGATGCACCAAGCCCAGGGCCGAAACACAACGTTCGTCGGATAGATCAAGGTAATACTGCCCCACTTGATCGGCCAGCAACAAGCCCTTGTAAACAATGGTACGGCTGGACATGCTGGGCACGTAGTACTCTTTGCTGTGGGTGAGCTTGAGGCGCTGAATGGCGGCACTGGCCGTTTTGCGAATCACGTACAGCTTGCGTTCTAGGGCGTCTTGCACGATGACATCGGATCCGCGACCGATGAACACCTGCTTCATCACCGGTTCACGCTCACGCACCGTGGGCGACATGGGCATGTCTCGATTGACCGGAACATCGCGCCAACCCAACAGCACTTGACCCTCGGCCTTGATGGCTCGCTCGAGTTCGTTTTCGCAAGCCAAACGTGAGGCATGCTCTTTGGGCAAAAACACCATGCCCACACCGTATTCACCCAATGGCGGCAGTTCAACGCCCTGCTTGGCCATTTCTTCTCGATACAGCGCATCAGGCAACTGAATCAAGATACCTGCACCATCGCCCATGAGCGCATCGGCACCCACAGCACCCCGATGGTCAAGGTTTTCAAGAATTTTGAGCGCTTGAGTAACGATGGCATGGCTCTTTTGGCCTTTGATATGGGCCACAAAACCCACGCCACAAGCGTCGTGTTCGCAAGAAGAATCGTAAAGGCCACAAGATTGGGCCGCGTCAAGGGTGGTGATTGAACTCACAGACAGCTCCACGGTGTCAGATCAAAGATCTTGTAAGCATAGTGGAAAACACCGATGGAGTCACGGACAATTAAATAGGGTCAGATTCAATTAATTTGGACACCAAGTCAGGGCGAATACTAAATTGGGGACGGATTAGAAATGGCTATAAATCAATTGGCTATTGTTTTTTGCGGCTGATAGGCCACTTTTTTGGGTGGCCGCCCTCTGGGTTTTGGCACCAATTTGATGCCGAAACTCTGCTCCATTTGTTGCAAAAAAACGGCATCTCCATAGCCCAACCCGCGCCACGACCATGATTCAAGCTGAGCCGCCAAGCTGGCTGGCAAGCCTTGTTGCACCCGAGTTCGATACGCTTGCTCACGGGCAAAGGGATCGTTGCCCAGGGCCCAATATGCCGGTGGAGCAATCAGCCCACGATGAGACTGACCGCCCGAATAGTGGTGATAACTGCTCCAAGGGTAATCTACCGAAGAAGTCGCCAACCCCTTTAATACGGCCACCCAATCAAACCAAACCATCACCTGCAACACATGCAAGTCGGGCTGTACCAAGGCGCTGCGAAAACGGCCCTCCCACAAGGAGCCTCGACGCTGAAAGCGCTGGTTAACGCGTTGCGCCATGAGTCGACCGCACGCTTGCATCCATCTTGACAAGCTGTCTGCATGGCGCGGAGTCGCCAACAACCGCGCCTGGGAGGGCAAGGTGACATAGGCGTGCCAATCGACCTGATGCTCTCGGGCCTGCTGTGCTAACAAATTCAACCAAGCAACGTGGTCTTCGTGATCGTGAAAAACCACCGATCCGTTGTGCCCCTCTAACACGATTTGATAGGTTTGCCCTGCCAGAGCTGATCGGGGCGCTCTCATATCGCCGCATCCTGCAAACCAAACAACTGCTTACCGGTGCGCTGCGCATGATCGCGTATGGCAAACCGGTCGGTCATGCCCGCAATGTAGTCGGCCACACAGCGAACCAAGGGCTCGTCAGTGCGCTGAAAATCAACAGGCAATGCCGATGGGTGATTCATATAAAAGCCAAACAAATCTTGTACCACTTGACGGGCTTGCAGCATGTTCTCCATGACCCGTTCATGACGATAAAGGGCATGCATCAAAAAGTGTTTGATTTCTTTCACCTCAGATCGAACCTGATCTGAAAACCGCACCAAAGGTTGCCGCATGCTTCGCACATCTTCAACCGTGACCGCCCCGCTTTGTGAAATGAGCTGTTGCGAGGTTCGGATGACGTCGTACACATGCTCACTGAGCAGGCGACGCAGCACCGCATAGCGGGTGCGCCGGACATCTAAACCAGGGTGCTCTTGCTTGACCTCTTGCAGGTGACGCATCCAAGCTTGCAAAGGCTCCAAATCTTCAAATGCAATCAGACCCGAACGCAATCCATCGTCAATGTCATGGGTGTTGTAGGCAATTTCGTCCGCCAAATTGCACAATTGCGCTTCAAGGGATGGCTGCGTTCCTTGAAGAAATCGATGGCCGACGCCATGAGGCTCCAACTGTTCAATACGCTCAGCATTGCGCTTGGAACAGTGCTTGAGAATACCCTCACGCGTTTCAAACGTCAGGTTCAATCCATCGTAAGCAGGGTAACGTTGCTCGAGTCGATCGACCACGCGCAAACTTTGCAAATTGTGCTCAAAGCCTTCTTGAGCACCTGATGCCTGGCTGCTGATCATGCATTCATTCAATGCGTCTTGTCCTGCGTGCCCAAAAGGGGTATGGCCCAAGTCGTGCGACAACGAGATCACCTCGACCAAGTCTTCGCTCAGACCCAAGCTGCGAGCCATGCTGCGTCCCAATTGCGCCACTTCAAGGGAATGGGTCAGGCGAGTCCGAAAAAGGTCGCCTTCGTGATTCAAGAAAACCTGGGTTTTGTACACCAACCGCCGAAACGATGAGGAATGAACCACACGATCGCGATCACGCTGATACACGTTACGCGTTGGCGCAGCATCCTCAGGGTGGCGCCGACCTTTGGATCGCGCCGGGTCACAGGCATAAGTTGCCAAACCGACACCTGATCCTACAGGGGTGATCATGCACAACACGCGTTCAATGTGTCACAAACCAACGACTCCGGCGCTTTGCGTGTGATGGCTTTGCCCCAGTCAGCCAGCACCACAAACCGAATATCGCCAGCCAGCGCCTTTTTATCTGAACGCATCCAACGCAAATAATCTTCGACACTTTGCTCGCGCTGAGGCTTCAACAACGGCCCTTGAACTGGCAACTGAGCGCGCTCAAGCAGTCGAACCAATCGATCACGGTAGGTGCTCGACAGCCCCAGCAGACGCACTGAAAGGTCTGCGGCCATGACCATGCCGGCAGCCACAGCTTCACCGTGCAGCCAATTGCCATAGCCCATACCCGCCTCGATGGCATGACCAAAGGTATGTCCAAAATTGAGAATTTCACGCAAGCCTGATTCACGCTCGTCACATGCGACCACCCAAGCCTTGATTTCGCAACTGCGTTGCACCGCGATACGCAGGGTTTGCGTGTGCCGCGACATCAAAGCATCGATGTTGGCCTCGAGCCATTCAAAAAACACGGGGTCGGCAATTGGGCCGTATTTGATGATTTCAGCAAGTCCCGCAGAAAACTCGCGCGCTGGGAGGGTATCTAGGGTGTCCAAATCGCACACCACTCGCAAAGGTTGGTAAAAAGCCCCCACCATGTTTTTGGCTCGTGGATGGTTGATGGCTGTTTTGCCACCCACCGACGAATCGACTTGCGACAACAAGGTCGTGGGAATTTGCACAAAAGGCACCCCGCGCATATAGCAAGCAGCGGCAAAACCCGTCATGTCTCCCACCACCCCACCCCCTAGGGCAAAGACCACCGTGCGTCGATCTGCCCCGTCATCAACCAAATGATCAAAAATCATTTGCAAGGTTTGCCAATTTTTATGTTCTTCGCCATCAGGCAAGACGCACACCTCGACGCGATCGTATTGCGAAGCCAACGCCTGTTTCAACGATGCGGCATAAAGATCCACCACCACCGTGTTGGTCACAATCAATGCCAGATGCCCAGGTGGCAACCCATCCCAGGCTTTCGGATCTTGAAGCAACCCTCGATCGATGATGATGGGATATGAACGGTCCCCCAAATCGATATTGACTTGGGCGCGTTCGCCCACCATTGAGCTCGCAACAAACGGGGCCAATACAGCTTCTGAATTCATGGGTTCGAAAAATGATTAGTTGAATGCGTAACGGGGGCCGCCTTCAAGCCCAACGCCTGAATAATCGAATTGACCAAAGCCATTTTGGATGGCCTACCGGTTTCGATGACGACATGAGCCACCTCTTGGTACAAATGGTCTCGTGCATCGTGCAACTCTTTGAGCTTTTGCAACGGATCGGCCACTTGCAGCAATGGCCTGACTTGGTCGTTGCGCAAACGCTTAAACAACTCCTCAGGCGACGCTCGCAAATACACCACTCGGCTTCGTTGCTTCAAACACTCTCGATTTCGAGGCCGCAACACAATGCCACCTCCCGTCGAGAGCACCCCCTCAAAACCTTCGGTCAATCGTTCAAGCTCTTGCGTTTCAATGTCACGAAAACGCTCTTCACCCTCAACGGCAAAGAACTCACGTATCGGCACCCCCAGCCTGACCTCGATTTCATGATCAGAATCGGCGAAAGGCAACCCCAGGCGCTTGGACAACAAGCGCCCCACAGTTGACTTTCCAGCTCCGGGCAAACCCACCAACGCAATCACCAACAATCACTGCCTCTCTACCACCCTGGGCGTTAAGAACACAAGCATTTCGGTCGAATCAGACTGCCGACCCGACTGAGAAAACCATCTGCCAATCCAAGGCAAATCACCTAAACCCGGAACCCTGCTTTGAACCTGTCGCTGCTGGGTTTCGTAGATGCCGCCAATCATGAGCGTGCCTCCATTTTCCACCAAGACTTGGGTGCGCACGTGTTTGGTATGAATGGCCACCCCCGAAGCCGTGATTTCTCCGGGGCTATCTTTGTGAATATCGACCCCCAAAATAATCCCCCCATCGGGTGTGATGTGCGGCAGCACCTCAAGACGCAACGTGGCTTTTCTAAATTCAATCGACGCGCCTTGCTCAGATTGAACCACATAAGGAAACTCTGTACCCTGTTCCACCAAGGCTTTGACTTGATCCGACGTCACGATGCTGGGGTTGGCCACTATCTTTCCTTTGCCCTCCTCTTGCATGGCCGAGAGCTCGACGTGCAAGAAGCGACTTTTGGCAACGTCCAACAAAGTCCAAGCCAATGAGGAAGCCTCACCACGATGTCCAGCAGAAGCTGGCATGCCGACTTGCGCGCTCACCCCAGGCTGGTTCATGTCTGGCGCCTGTACAGAGCCGCCTGTGCCCGCACTCCAACGCGCGCCCAGTGACTGAGCAAAGCTGCGGTCGGCTTCTACCACCCTGGCTTCAATCACCACCTGCTGAACCGGAATGTCCAGCGCCACAATCCATTCCTCCAATCGTTGAAGCGTGTCAGCTCGATCGGCTACAAACAGTTGATTGGTGCGTGCATCGACCCACACCTGACCATGGCCGCTCAACAAACCCAACTCAGATGCCACAGACTTCTTTTGATTGGGCGCAGATGCTTTTCGTTCTTGCATCATTTGCTTCGCCACCTCTTCGGCCTTGGCAAAATTCAAGCGAAATCGCCGCGTGTTCAGATGGATGGCCTCAGGGTTGTTCATGCTTGCGTCGCTCAAAGACACGACCACCACTTGACCTGCGCGCTCTGCTTTTAGTCCTTTGAGTTGAATCAACGCGTTCCAGGCTTCCATCCAGGAAATACGGCTCCAGTCGAGGGTGATCTGCCCTTTAACACCCTCGGCCACAACCACATTAAAACCTGCCTCTTTGGCGACCATGCGCAACGCCGTTTCAATATCAGCTTGATGCAACTGCAAGCTCAAAGAAGGGTTCGATGGGCGAATCCCTGGCAAGCCTTGCCATAACTCAAGTTCATTGGCCCATCCCAAGCGGTTACCCAACACCATGCTCAAGACAAAGCACACGTGAAAGGTACGGTGTATCCAACGTTTCATTTTCGTTTGCTCTCCTGCTGATGTGCTTTCAGGTGCACCTCTTGCGCGTCGCTGTTGACCAACCAAACCGAATCTGGGGTGCGCCGGGCAACCATCCAATCAGAACCGTCGATGGATTGCCCCATTTCCCAGCCACGAATCCCCATGGGTGTTTGCAGCCAAACACGACCTTGGGTTGCCGTCGTGCCAGCCCAACCCAAATAGCGCCAACGGTTCACCTCAGCCAAGCCCACACTGGCCGTCGTTTTTTCATCTGTTGTCTGGTCGGTGTCAGCGGCCGATAACCAAGCTGCTTCGGGCCACAAAGAATGCATGGGCCAAGACTGGCCAGCAAATGGTTGCAGGTCCACTGCCAAAGTCCAATCTTGGGTCGTCTGAGGGTTGCGCTGCAAACTCAAGTGATTCACCACCCCATCCCATTGCACTGCTGGTTCCATTTCACTCCAAGCGCTCTCCAAATTAGGTAGCGTGCCGCGCCACGCCCAGTGCATCGTCATGTCTGAAGCTGATGGATTGGATTTGCCTCGTTTGCTAGCCGCAGGAGCAACCTCTACCCACTCCACATCATGTTGCCAAGCCCATTCCATTTGTTCCGCCATCGTGGGCCTGTTAAACCGAGGTCTCTCATGAGCAGCAAGCGCAGCTTCTGGTTGTACCTGTTGAGATGCCGAAGACTCAGGTGGCGTCCAAGGCAGCACCCAAGCCAAAGACAAGATGCCTACCCAACAAGCCACGAGCCACCGCACCCAAACTGACCGAGGCTGTTTCTTCACCCAAGCAATCATGAGCCTGCCCTCTGTGCTGCAACCTCCTTGTTGTCGTGTGAATCGGGGCTGGGTGGAGCCCACATCCACACCACTTCAACCCCAGCATGACGAGCTGCCTTTGGTTTACCCGACGGTAATGCGGCGGGCGTTGAAGCCTCCCATCGCAAACCTTTGCCCCACAAGGGATGATCACGCGCCACTTGAAACGCCTGCCAAGCCTCTTTTTGTGTGTTCGCTTGACCGCTGATCTTCCACTGACTCCCTTCGCTGCGCCACTCGATGCGGCTCCAAGACACACCCGCAGGCAAGTGTTGCAACCACTGACCGACCATCGCTTGTAAGTGGCGTTGTTGATCTGCTTGGGCTTTTTGCATCAATTGCAACTGATGCAACTCCTGTTGAGCGACTTGTTGACGACGCAGTTGCTGCTGCGCTTGCTCTTGTTGTTCGTGTTGTTGCCAATGTTGCAGCTGCTGCTGTTGCCACAGCCAATAACCACCCCAACCCATCATCAAAACGAACCAACCCACCGATACGCCCAACCCAAGATCAACGGCCCATCGCCAATGAAATATGGATGGTTTTGTCTGTTTGGGTTGCGCAGCCCACCAATTGATCAAGGGGGGACTCATGCCCATCTTTCCTGGGCCATCCAAGCATGGATACCGCCCCTTGCACATAACCAAGGCTCCCACTCTGTCGAAGTGGATGGGCCCGTCGCGCTCACGTCGTTAGACGCACTGCCCCACATGCGCGCCAATGTGACCGGGGTAGCCATCAATGGAATCCCCTTGACCCTCAAAATATCTTGGCGGCAGGCCTCTATGCGGTTGTACTCGATGCAATACACCATCGCCGTGACCGGCTGTGCGCTGCGATCGACCCACCAGTCAATGACATGAGTTTCGGGCGACCAACCCGCCTGAAATTGCAAGGCTTGCCACAATTGTTGTCGCGTTTGATGCAAAGGAGCTGCTTCATCGATTGGCAGTTCACAATGTTGCACCCAAGCCGACGGCAACACCAACACCACACCATCACCAACATGCCAATGCGGCAGCGTGGGCAGATCTTGCAATTGATCAAGTCGCAACGGCGCAGGGGTCAACGGCCACTCTGGTACACCCTTGTTATCTGAATCAGACCAAGAAACAACGGCGATACCATCAGCTTGGAGGTCGCACCCCCAAACGGTATTCATGGTTCGCACGGGTGGCGCAACAGCAGAAATACGATGTAGAAATGTCATGCCTGCCAGCATAGAAGCTCCAAACTCTACGCATCCAGCCAAGACTCGTGAAAACGTGAATCTGACACACCTGCCCAAGGTTTTTATAATGAATGACACTTGTTCCAGCGTCTGGACCGCGAATGACAGCATCACCACCCTCCCGTGACAACATCCCCGTGCGACAACACCGCGTGCCTGCTTGGGTATGGGCTTTGAGCTGGCTGGGTGCAAGCCTGGCCTTTGCGTTGGTGAGTGGAGTCTTGTTGCTGCTGATTGCGTTGGCAGCCGCGTATCCCAAGCTACCGGATATTTCGGCCATGACCGACTACCGGCCCAAGCAACCCCTGCGGATCTTCACGCAAGACGAAATTTTGATCGGAGAATTTGGCGAAGAAAAGCGTCAATTTGTTCCGTTTGCCAAAATTCCCAAAACCATGAAACAAGCGGTTTTGGCAGCTGAAGACGCCAACTTTTACGAACACGGAGGGGTTGATTACCGAGGCTTGCTTCGCTCGGTCGTGACCAACGTGTTGACTGCGCAAAAGGCCCAAGGCGGCTCAACCATCAGCATGCAGGTGGCTCGCAATATTTACCTGAGTGCAGAAAAAACCTACACCCGCAAAATTTATGAAATTTTGCTGACCTACAAACTGGAACACTTGCTCAGCAAAGACCAAATTCTGGAAGTCTATTTAAACCAAATCTTTTTGGGCAACCGAGCCTTTGGTTTTGCAGCCGCTTCGCTCACGTATTTTGGCAAGCCCCTTAACAAGCTCACACTGGCAGAAACAGCGATGTTGGCAGGCATTCCCAAAGCGCCTTCCGCATACAACCCGTTTCGCAACCCCAAGCGCGCCAAAGCCCGCCAGCAGTATGTGATTGATCGCATGTTGGCCAACGGGTTTATCACAGAAAAACAAGCGCAAGAGGCCAAGGCCCAAGTCCTTGATTTGCGTAGTCGCAACGTTCGAAACACCAACAACGTGCATGGTGAATACGTAGCCGAAATGGCACGCCTGCAAGTCAGCGAACAATTTGGCGACTTGACCTACACCCACGGCATCAACGTGTACACCACTTTGATTGCCAAAGAGCAAGAAGCCGCGCACCGCGCTTTGCAAGCCGGTCTGCTGGCTTACGAATCGCGTCAGCCCTACCGCGGACCCGAAGCAGTCATTGCGTTGCCTGCTGACAAAGACGAACGCGACCAAGCCATCGACGAAGCCCTCAATGACGCCATGGATCACAGCGAAGTACTGGCTGGTGTGGTGGTGTCAGTCGGCAAAGGAGTAGCCAAGGCCATCACCTTAGACGGCGAAGAAGTGAGCTTGAGCGCTGAAGATTCGCCTTTGGCTGCGCAGGCACTGGCTCCACGCAAATCAGGGCAACCCCTGCTCAAACCTGGCGCCCTGGTTCGTTTGATCCCCGACGCAGGCAACAAGCTGTCTCTGACCCAATTGCCTGTGGTGCAGGGCGCTGTTGTAGGCATGAACCCTCGCAACGGTTACGTCACTGCCTTGGTGGGTGGCTTTGATTTTTCACAAAACAAATTCAACAACGCCACACAAGCTTGGCGCCAGCCGGGTTCGAGCTTCAAACCCTTTGTCTATTCTGCTGCTCTTGAAAAAGGATTAACCCCCGCCACGGTGGTGAACGACGCTCCTATTTCGTTTACCGCCTCTCAAACTGGTAGCGACGCATGGGAACCCAAAAACTACGATGGCACGTTTGACGGCCCCATGACAGTTCGCCAAGCCATGGCCAAATCGAAAAACTTGGTATCGGTGCGTGTGCTGCAATTAGCGGGTCCTGCTTTCGCGCAAAACTGGGTTTCGCGATTTGGATTTGAACCGGCTAAGCACCCACCATACCTGACCATGGCTCTAGGGGCCGGTTCTGTCACGCCCTTGCAAATGGCCACAGGCTATGCGGTCTTTGCCAATGGGGGCTCGCTGATTCCACCCCGATTCATTCAAAAAATTTCTGACACATCGGGCAAAGTGCTTTATCGCCCTCCCGTCTTAGACCCCGATGCCATTGAGCAAGTGATTCCTTACCGAAATGCGTTTGTGATTTCTTCTTTGCTCAACGAAGTCACTCACACCGGCACTGCAGCCAGCGCCCATCGAACCCTCGATCGTGACGACATTTATGGCAAAACGGGCACCACCAATGACTCGGTAGACGCTTGGTTTGTCGGTTATCACCCCAATCGAGTGGCTGCTGTCTGGGTGGGTCATTCCCAGCCCAAAAACCTGGGTTCACGTGAGACAGGTGGCGGTTTGAGTTTGCCCATTTGGACTCAATACATGCAAACCGTATTGCGCGACCAACCCGTGTTGGGCTACGCCGTTCCTTCGGGCTTGCAACAAGTCAATGGTGACTGGGTTTACAGCGAGCTGGGTGCAAGAGGGTCTGTCAAATCACTGGGACTGGATTCAAGCCCATCTCGCTGATTCAGCCACTGCTTGACAACAATTAACCTCGATCAAAAGGAAGGCTTGTGCCACTTTGTTCGGTGGCGTGACGAGCCAAATCGAACCAAAATTCCGAACCTGTTTTGGTATCGGCCCACTGGGTATCGACCCACCGATAGTGGTAGCCCCCTGCGCGTGCAGCCATCCATATTTCTTGCAGCGGTTTTTGCAAATTGATCACAATTTGACTATTACCATTGAACGTCAGGGTGAGCATATTGCCCACGCGCTGATTGTCGATATCGACGTCGAGTTCGTCGTTGAATTGATCGCAGGCCTGCTCAATTCGCTTGAGAGCGGCTTCAGCCAACGAAAGATATTCGAGATCGGTCATACAATGCCCTGCATGTCTGCTATTGATCCGATTGTAAAACCGCGCCCTAAATCCTTGCCCCGAGCAGGGTGGCGTGCTGTAGCTGGCGCTATGTTGCTGGCCCTGGGACTAAGCGCGTGTGGCCAAAAAGGCCCTCTCTTTATTCCTACCCCAAACACCAAAGCGCCAACATCCGCTTCTGCATCGCCATAATTTTTTGATGACCGATTTGCCTATGCATCCGACTTCATTGCCTGCTGGCTCATGTCTGTCTTACCAAAATGGTGAGCTGCGCATGGAATCCGTTCCATTGTCACAAGTGTTTGCCGCTCATGGCTCACCCGTTTTCGTGTATTCAAAGGCTGCCATGTTGCAGGCTCTTGCAGCGTACCAACAGGGCTTGCAAGGTCGTCGAGCCCATGTTCATTACGCCGTCAAGGCGAACAGTTCACTGGCCATTCTGAAAATTTTTGCCGATGCGGGTTGTGGGTTTGATATCGTGTCTGAAGGCGAGCTCATGCGTGTGTTGCATGTAGGAGCCAATCCACAACACGTGGTTTTTTCAGGCGTTGGCAAAACCCAACGAGAGATGCGTTTGGCCTTGCAACATGGCATCGGCTGTTTCAACGTAGAAAGTCTGCCAGAACTTCAGGCTCTGAACGATGTCGCGGTTGCCATGGGAACCAAGGCTCCAGTGAGTTTGCGTATCAACCCCAACGTCGACGCGCAAACGCACCCCTACATTTCTACCGGGCTCAAAGACAACAAGTTTGGTATTGCACATGAGGACGCCTTAAAGGCTTATCAACTGGCCAACTCCTTGCCTGGCATCCGTGTGCGTGGCATCGATTGCCACATCGGATCCCAAATCACACAAACCACCCCGTTTTTGGACGCCATGGACAAAATACTCGACCTGGTGGTTGATTTGGAAGCGGTGGGAATTGCCCTTGAGCACATTGACTTTGGTGGCGGCTTGGGCATCGACTACAAAGGTGAAACGCCACCTGCTGCAGACGCCTTGTGGCAAGCGTTGTGGCAACGAGTGGATGCCCGTGGATTGGGCCACAAAACTTTCATGACCGAGCCGGGGCGCTCCCTAGTCGGAAATGCCGGTTTGTGTTTGACACAGGTGCTGTACCTGAAAGAAGGCGCGCACAAAAACTTTTGTATCGTCGATGCCGCCATGAACGACTTGCCTCGTCCTGCCATGTATCAGGCATATCACCAAATCGTGGCCATTCAACCGCGCACCGACCACACCCCTGAGCGTACGTGGGATGTGGTGGGACCTGTGTGTGAAAGTGGTGACTGGCTGGGTCGAGATCGCCAGCTCCAATGCCAACCAGGCGATGTGCTGGCGGTTTTATCGGCCGGAGCTTACTCGATGAGCATGGCCAGTGAATACAATTCGCGCCCCAAACTGGCCGAAGTGTTGGTTGACGGTGACCAGTTTAGGTGCATACGCCAACGCAACACCATTCAAGACCTCTGGTACAACGAATCAACCTGACCAGAGGTCAGGTGATTACTTCATGCTGGCCATGTATTCGGCAACGGCCTTCATTTCGGCGTCGGTCATCTTGGCTGCCACGCCCTTCATTTCGGGACTGTTGTGACGAGTACCATCGCGGAAAGCCTGTAACTGGGCGGTCAAATATTCAACATACTGGCCCGCTACACGTGGGTACTGAGCAGGAATACCGGCACCCGTCGCGCCATGACAACCTGAGCATGCTGCAATTTTGCGATCGGCCAAACCACCGCGATAAATTTTGGCTCCTTGTGCTGCCAATTCTTTGTTTTTAGAAATGCCAGCAGCAGGCTTGAGCGAAGCGATGTAATACGCCACATTGCGAACGTCTTCATCAGTGGCCAAGGTCAGCGCCATGGGACCCATGATTTCGTTGACACGCTTGCCTGACTTGTAGTCACCGATTTGCTTGATGATTTGGGCAGCATGTTGACCAGCCAAATTGGGGAAGTCGGGGGCCGGTGAATTGCCGTTCGCACCATGGCAAGCGGCACAAATTTGCTCGAAACTGGCTTGACCCTTTTTGAGGTCAGGTTTGGCAGCGGCTGGAGCCGTGTTGGCATAGGCAGCCAATGACGCAGAAGCAACCAATGCAAAGGTGGCGATGAGTTTCATGAAGAATTCCTGCTCGAAAAAGAAAAATCAGGGTTTTCCAGAGTGATTCTACAATGGGCCAATGAGTGAACAACCCGATTTAAATCAAACCTTGGCTTGGTTGCATACCGCCCGCTTCTTTGTCAGCGCGGCTTTTTTGCACCAATTGCCCCACCACGAGATCCCTGAAGTGGCCTTTGTGGGTCGGTCGAATGCGGGGAAGTCCACCGCCATCAACACCCTGACCCAACAAAAAAGACTGGCTTTTGCATCCAAAACCCCAGGCCGCACGCAATTGATCAATTTGTTTGCAGTGGGGCGTCAAGGTGCCACCGACCTGCTGCTGGCCGATTTGCCCGGTTATGGATACGCAGCCGTTGCGCAAGATGCCAAGCGACGCTGGCAAGAGGTCATGGCCAACTATCTGGTCGCACGACCCAACTTGAAAGGCTTGGTCATGATGTGCGATGCACGCCATGGCTTGACCGAGCTTGACGAAATGTTGCTTGATATTGTTCGCCCAAGGGTAGAGCAAGGCATGCCTTTTTTGGTGCTGCTCACCAAAGCCGACAAGCTCAACCGCACCGAGGCCCAAAAAATACTGTCGATCACCCAACTGCAAGCAGGTGGCGGTCAAGTGGCCTTGTTTTCAGCGCTCAAAAAACAGGGCCTGGACGCTCCCGCCCAAGCCCT